>NZ_CAXFCL010000166.1:0-9504 GCF_964000955.1 uncultured Abyssibacter sp. | reverse complement strand
TACCAGCGGCAGCATCAGCACGTAACGATCCGGGTTGATGCCCTGCGCCGCGAGCGCGTTGTCACCGGCGATGGAGATCGGAATCACGCAAAGCGTCAGCAGCAACAGGTAGAGCGGGAACAGCCAGCGCGCGGTGCGCACACCATCTTCCGACGTGTTCTCGACCATGGCGATGTGGAACTGCCGCGGCAGCAGCACGACGGCGGCCGCGGACAGCAGCGTGTAGGTCCAGAAGTCGGCGCCGATGCTCAACTCGCTGAGCGCGTGGTCGTGGGACGGCGTCGCCAACTCGTGCCACAGCTCCAGCGGACCGCCGTCGAAGACCTTCAGCGCGAATACCGCCACCGCGGCCAGGGCGAACAGCTTGACGACCGACTCCAACGCCACGACGCGGACGATGCCGGGGTGCTTTTCCCCTCGCGCCAGATGACGGGCGCCGAAAATCAGTGAGAACACCAGCATCACCGCGGCGATGCCGAACGCGGTTTCCAGGCCGCCCGCCGTGGTCGTCGGTGCCAGGGTGACGAAGGTGGATTCCACCGCCCGCAGCTGCAATGCGATGTACGGCACCGTGGCGCAGAAACAGATGCCGGTGGCCAGCGCCCCGAGGAACTGGCTGTGACCGAAACGCGCGGCGAGAAAGTCCGCGACCGAGGTCAGGTTGTTGCGATGGCTGATCTCGACGACGCGCAGGATCAGCCGCCAGCCGAACAGGTAGAGCAGCGCCGGTCCCAGGTAGATCGGCAGGTAAAGCCAGCCATTGACGCTGGCGGTGCCGACCGCGCCGAAGAACGTCCAGGTGGTGCAGTAAACCGCCAGCGACAGCGCCTGGATGCTCCCGGAAATCCGCCCGCTGCCCGCGGCGCGGTGGTCGCCGTGCCAGGCGACGGCGAACAGCAATGCGATGTATCCGGCCAGGATCAGACCGATGGTCGGTCCATTCATGATGCGGTCTCCCCCGCTGATGCCGGCCCTGCTGCGTCTCCCTTGTCGGCCCGGTCAACGCCACATTCGACCAAAGTCTCAGGCGCTGTCAAGACGTGGACGCCGCCGACCGCATCATCGTAACCAATTGATTTCAATACCGGCTTGCCACATCCGTCCCACCACCGGCCACCGTGGATAAGACTAAAGTCGAGCTAGGCCGGATGGGATCTCCTTCCTTACAGTCGCTGCACCGTCGCGCTGAAATTCCGCACCGCGGCGCAACAACAGAAAAGAGAGGAGTCCATCGTGAATCACGCACCTGAATCGGGTGCCGCAGCCTACTGGAAAGAAAACGTCCGCCTGCTGATGACCCTGTTGGTCGTCTGGTTCGTCGTTTCCTACGGTGCCGGCATCCTGCTCGTCGACCTGCTGAACCAGATCCCGCTTGGTGGTTACAAGCTGGGCTTCTTCTTCGCCCAGCAGGGATCAATCTACGTTTTCGTCGCGCTGATCTTCATCTACGTCCGAAAGATGAACCAGCTGGACCGCAAGTACGACGTCCACGAGGAGTAGCTGACGATGGATACACAAACCTGGATTTACCTCGTCGTCGGCCTGACCTTCGCGCTCTACCTGGGTATCGCGATCTGGGCCAGAGCCGGCTCCACGCAGGAGTTCTACGTCGCCGGTGGCGGCGTGAACCCGGTGGCCAACGGCATGGCCACGGCCGCCGACTGGATGAGCGCCGCGTCGTTCATTTCCATGGCCGGGCTGATCGCCTTTCTGGGCTACAACGCCTCGCCCTACCTGATGGGCTGGACCGGCGGCTACGTGCTGCTGGCGCTGCTGCTCGCGCCGTACCTGCGCAAGTTCGGCAAGTTCACCGTGCCCGAGTTCATCGGTGACCGGTTCTACTCCAAGACCGCCCGCATGGTCGCCGTGCTATGCCTGATCGTCGCCTCGATCACCTACGTGATCGGACAGATGAAGGGCGTCGGCGTCGCGTTCGGACGCTTCCTGGAGGTGGAATTCGAGACCGGCGTGATGATCGGGATGGCCATCGTGTTCTTCTACGCCGTACTGGGGGGGATGAAAGGCATCACCTACACGCAGATCGCTCAGTACTGCGTGCTGATCTTCGCCTACACCGTCCCGGCCATCTTCATCAGCTTCCAGCTCACCGGTGTGCCGTTCCCGCAGATCGGCCTCGGCGCCAACATGGCCGACGGCACCGCCCTGCTGGACAAGCTGGATCAGGTGGTAACCGACCTCGGATTCGCGTCGTTCACGGACCCCGAACACAACACGCTGAACATCTTCCTGCTCACCATGTCGCTGATGATCGGCACCGCGGGGCTTCCGCACGTGATCATCCGCTTCTTCACGGTTCGCAAAGTGTCGGACGCTCGCATCTCCGCGGGCTGGGCGCTGGTGTTCATTGCCATTCTGTACACCACGGCCCCGGCTGTCGGTGGTATGGCGCGCCTGAATCTGATGAACACCATCCAGACGGGGCCTATCGGCTCGCCCGAGGGCAATCTCGAGTACGAGAACCGTCCCGAGTGGTTCCGCAACTGGGAAACCACCGGGCTGCTGGCGTTCGAGGACAAGAACGGTGACGGTCGGATTCAGTACTACAACGACGCCAACCCCGAGTTTGCCGCGGAAGCGGCCAGCTATGGCTGGGCGGGCAACGAGATGGTCACCGTCGACCGCGACATCATGGTGCTCGCGAATCCCGAAATCGCCACGCTGCCGGGCTGGGTGATTGCGCTGGTGGCGGCTGGTGGCCTCGCGGCGGCCCTGTCCACCGCGGCCGGTCTGCTGCTGGCGATTTCCTCGGCCATTTCGCATGACCTGCTCAAGGGCATGTTCACGCCGAAGATCAACGAGAAGCAGGAGTTGATGGCGGGCCGTATCGCCATGGCCGGTGCCGTGCTGCTCGCGGGCTACATGGGCATGAATCCACCCGGATTCGCCGCGCAGGTGGTCGCCCTGGCCTTCGGTCTGGCCGCCTCATCGATCTTCCCTGTGTTGATGATGGGCATCTTCAGCAAGCGCGTGAACAAGGCCGGCGCCATCGCCGGCATGCTGACCGGGCTGCTCAGCACCGTCATCTACATCTTCGTGTTCAAGGGCTGGTTCTTTGTCCCCGGCACGAACTGGTTCCCCAACACGGCCGAGTACTGGCTGCTGGGCATCCAGCCGGAATCCTTCGGTGCGGTCGGCGCATTGCTGAACTTCGCCGTGGCCTTCGGGGTGTCCCGGGTTACGCAGGCACCGCCCGCTCACATCCAGGAGCTGGTGGAAAGCGTCCGCATTCCCCGCGGAGCGGGCATGCCCACCGGCCACTGAGACACACACGGCAGTTCACTGCCACCAAGCCCCTCGGCCCTCCGGCACCCTGCTCCTTCGGAGGGCACCTCGGCCCCGCCTTCGTGGCGGGGCTTTTTTTTGCCCGGAACAACCCGTATCGGCGCGGATGAGTCGGAACTTCCTTATACCGATTGAGACTTGTCCTACACCTCTCCCGGGCCCGCCGTGGAATAATGATCCGGGTCGCTCCTCCGGAAGATTCTGCATGTCGATCGAGGCATGGATTGCCATCGCGGTCACGATGAGCACGCTGGCCGCGCTGCTGCTTGTCAACCTGCCGCCCTACCTGGTCCTGATGGGTTCGTTGACCATCCTCTCGGTCTCCGGCGTGCTGAGCGGCGCCGAGGCCTTCGCCGGCTTCGGCAACACCGGCCTGATGACGGTCGCCGTGATGTTCGTCGTGGCCGGCGGCATCACCTCCACCGGCGGTGTGCACTGGCTGGTGCAAAACGTCCTGGGACGTCCGTCGAGCATTCGAACCGCGGTGTTTCGCGTCTACGCGCCGGTGGCGGCACTGAGCGGCTTCCTGAACAATACGCCGGTCGTGGCAACGATGATTCCGGCCATCAGCAGCTGGTGCCGACGCATCGACGCCGCCCCGTCACGGTTGATGATTCCGCTCAGCTATTCCGCGATTCTCGGCGGCACGCTGACGATGATCGGCACCAGCACCAACCTGGTGGTCAACGGCCAGTACGCGGACCTGACCGGCGAACCCGGTTTCGGCCTGTTCGCGATCACCATTGTCGGCCTGCCGGTTGCCGTCATTGGCGGGTTGATGATCGTGTTCGTGCTGCCCAAGATTCTCCCGGACCGGCGCGCACCGACCGCCAGCGAATCGCTGCGCGAGTTCACCGTCGAGGTGGCCGTCGATGCCAATGGCCCACTGGTCGGCAAGACCATCGAACAAGCCGGCCTGCGTAATCTGCGCACGCTGTTCCTGGTCGAGATTGGCCGTCAGGGCTCGGTGCTGACCGCAGTCGACAGCGAGGAAGTCCTCGCCGGTCACGACTGCCTGGTGTTCGCCGGCGATCCCGACGCGATCAAGGACCTGCTGGCGATCCGCGGGCTGGTGCCCTCCATCGGTGCCAAGCAGCAGCCAACCATCCTGGAAAACCGCCCGGAACGCCGACTGGTCGAGGCCGTGGTGTCGACCAACTGCGACGCCGTTGGCCGGACCCTGCGCGACTCCCAGTTCCGCGAGCGTTATGGCGCCGTGGTGCTGGCGGTCTCCCGCAACGGCCAGCGCATCAAGGGCGGCCTCGGCAGCATCCGTATCGAGGCCGGCGACTCCCTGCTGATGGAAGCCCGCCCCGGTTTCATCAACAAGCTGCAGAACAGCCGCGACTTCCTGCTGATCAACGATCTGGATGTCGACCGCCCCCGTCACGACAAGGCCTGGATGGCTTGGTCGATGCTGGCCGGCGCGGTGCTGGCCGCGACGACCGGCCTGCTCAGCATCCTTGATGCCGGCCTGCTCGCCGCGGCGGGCATGCTGCTCACCCGCTGCATGACGCCGGCGCAGGCGCTGCGGACCATCGACCTGCCGGTCATCATCACCATCGGCGCCTCGCTGGGTCTCGGCACCGCGCTGGCCACCAGCGGCGCGGCGGCGGCGATCGCCCATCAGGTCGTGGTCCTGGCCGGAGACAGCCCGGTCCTGTTGCTGATCCTGATCTACATCACCGTGCAGTTACTGACCGAGATGATCACCAACAACGGCGCCGCGGTGATCATGGTGCCGATCGCGCTGAGCATCACCGAGGAGCTGGGACTGGCGACCGCGCCATTCATGTTCGCGGTGATGATGGCCGCCTCCGCCAGCTTCGCGACGCCGCTGGGCTATCAGACCAACCTGATGGTCTACGGGCCCGGTCGCTATCGCTTCACGGACTTCCTCAAGGCAGGGATTCCGATGAACATTGTTGTGGGGATCACCACCATCGCCACCATCATTCTCGTCTTCGACCTGCGAGCCTGACCCATGCCCCGAACCCTCTACGGCATCAAGCAATGCGACACCGTCCGTCGCGCCCGCAAGGATCTGGACGACGCCGGCGTCGATTACCGCTTTCATGACTTCCGTGTCGACGGTCTGGAACCAGAGCAGGTCCGGGGCTGGGTCGACGCGGTCGGCATCGACACCGTGCTCAATCGTCGCGGCACCACTTGGCGACAGCTGAAGTCCGACGTGGCCGAGAACGCCGACGAGACGACCCTGATCGACCTGATGGTCGAACATCCAACGCTGATCAAGCGGCCGGTGTTCGAGCGCGATGGCGATATCCGGATCGGTTACGCCAGCAAGAACGCCCACGACACCCTGAACTGGTTCCGCTGACCGGGAGACTCTCTTGGAATATCTGCACACGATGGTCCGCATCTCCGATATCGATGCCTCGCTGGATTTCTACTGCGGGGCGCTGGGGATGGAGGAAATCAGCCGCTACGAAAACGAGAAGGGACGTTTCACCCTGATCTTTCTGGCCGCGCCAGGAGACAGCGACCGCGCCCGGACCTCAAAGAGTCCGATGATCGAACTCACCTACAACTGGGATCCGGAGGCCTACGACGGCGGACGCAACTTCGGTCACATGGCGTTTCGCGTGGACGACATCTATGCAACCTGCGAACGCCTGCAGGCCGCCGGCGTGACGATTAACCGCCCACCGCGCGACGGTCACATGGCCTTCGTGCGCTCCCCCGACAACATCTCGATCGAGCTGCTCCAGCGCGGCGACGCCCTGCCGGCCCGCGAACCCTGGGCCTCGATGGAAAACACCGGCACCTGGTAGCACACACAACCATTGCCGTGCCGCACAATGGACAGCGTGTGGTGCGGCGCCTATCGTCGGTCGGGTATCCACCGCGAGATTCGCCTGGGGACCCGAATGGGTTTTTCATTTCACGAAAATCCTGACTGCAACCGCATTCTGAACCTGATCAACCAGGACAGTCGTGACCTGGTCGGCGGCGTGTCCCTGCAGCTGATCGCCTACCACTGGTCGCTGATGCAGGGCGATGAAACCGGGCTTGCCGATGCCTACGAGCGGCTGATTGGCGAATCGCTGATCCGCGAGGTCGGCGACCGCTGCCTGCTGACGCCAACCGGCTATGCGCAGTTGCTGGACCCCGAATGCGCGGAAGTCGAGGTGGAATCCGCCAGCGAGTTGCACCGCCACGGCGGCCGACCCACCGAGTACTCGCTGCGGGCCGTATTGCTGGATGTGCTGACGCGGGGCGGGGGCAAATCCGTGCGTCTCGACGAACTGACCGAGCGCTGGGCCGTGTCCGGACTGCGCGCCGGGGAACTGCGCGACGCCATCGACCTGCTGATCCGCGACCAGCTCGCGAGTCTGACCGGGCTGCGCCGCCGCTCGCTGACATTGACCAAGGACGGTACCGCGTACGTCAACGGCCGCAAGCCACCCCAGGTACTGATCCAGATGGCGCCGCCGCTGGATGAGTCGGAACTGCGCTCCCGCGGCGTCGAGGCGCGCACGCTTTGCATGCTGGCGGCCTACGCCACCGGCGAGGCCGCGCAAACCCGCAGCGTCAGCTTTGGTGAGGTCAGCTACCGGCTGGAACGGCTCAAGATCCCCACGCATCGCGTCTTCCACGCCATCGAGCTCGCCCATCGCCTGGGGCATATCGACTTCGACGACGACACGCAGACCATCCACCTGACCCGGTCCGGCGACAAACTGTACCGTGCGGCCAACGGCCGGGCCGTGCAGTGGGCCATCGGGCAAGCCGTCCGAGAGGCATGAGCGTGACCGAACCACTGATCGTCACGATCGCCACGAACGTCTCCTCCGTCCGCGAGGGCGCCGATGCTGTCGTCGCGCACTACGCCTGGCGTCGATCGGGAGGCTCCGATGCCGGTTTCGCCGGACAGATCGCGGAGCTGCACACCCAGGGACTCGTGGACATCCTGCCCGGAAACCAGACCTATCTTCGACTGACACCGGACGGCTACCAGGCGTTGCCCGAGCCGGTCGACGACGATCAGGAAGACGAGGAAGCCGATCGCCACGTCCGACTCGACGCAGCGGAGATGCAGGCGCTGGTCAACGAGATCTTCAACCTGGCGGCCCGTGCCGGTGAAGCGGGTCTGACCGCCAGCGCACTGGCATCGATCTGGCGGATCGAGCGTCAGCGCGCCGCCGACTTGCGCGGCGTGCTCGACACCATGCTCAACGACGGCAGCCTCCGGGTCGAGCGCGGCCAGCGCACGGTCTTCTTTCGGGGCTGAGCGTCCCGGAACCCGACCGTACCGGGCCCTAGTCCCCCACCGCGCCATCCAGCGCGCTGAGCAGCTGGCCTCGAAACCAGCGGCTGGCCGGATCCCGGTCGACATTGCGGTGCCAGTACAGGTAGCCATCCAACGGTGTCATGTCCACCGGCGCCGATAGAATCTGATTGCTCAACCCGGCATTGGCGACACGGGCGTAGTTCTCCGGCATCGTGAGAATGAGATTGGTCTCATTGACCACCCGGCAGGCTGCGAAGTAGTGCTGGCAGCGCAAACGCACACGCCTGCTCTGCCCCAACTGGGCCAGACTGACGTCCTCCATGCCCCCACCGGAACGACGCACCGTGGCCAGGACATGCTCCTGGCGCAGATAGGTTTCCAGGTCCAGCCCCGCCCTCACCTCCGGATGACCCTGCCGTGCCACGACCACGAAACGGTCGAAGACGATGCGCTGACGGTTGATGCTGTCGGGTAGCGGCAGCAGCACGTCGATGGCGGCGTCGAGTTCGCCGCTGTCCAGATCCGCGGCCAGCGAACGCCGGTTGGTCTGGACCGCATCCAGATCCACCAGCGGCGCGACGCGGGTGATCGACCCCATCAGCGGGGGCAGCAACACGGACTCCAGCACGTCGCGCACCCCCAGGCGGAAGCGCCGGGGCGTGGTCGCGGGATCGAAACGATCGACCTCATGCAACATCAACTCGATGCTGCGCAAAGCCCGCCGGGCCGGTCGGATCAGATTCCGCGCCAGCGGCGTCGGCACCATCTTCCGCCCTTCGCGCACGAACAGCGGATCATTGAAATGACCACGCAGGCGGTTGAGCGCGTGAGTGACCGCGGGCTGGGTGAGGTGCAAACGTCGACCCGCCGCGGTGATGCCGCCCTCGGTGTAGATCGCATCCAGCACGACCAGAAGGTTCAGATCCAGCTGCCTGATATTCATCTCATTTATACAAACGAATAGAAAACATTCATTGGATGGATCGTAACCCGCCACCTATCCTTCGGCCACCGCTCATTCATCACGCAGGGACCGCATGGCCCAACTGCTGCTCGTTCGCCACGGACAGGCCTCCTTTGGCGCATCCGACTACGACAAGCTGTCCGATCTGGGCGTCGATCAATCCCGCGCGCTCGGACGCTGGTGGGCGCAAAGCGGTCTCGGCATCGACAGCATGGTGTCCGGCGACATGCTGCGACACCGGGAGACCGCGGACGGGGTGCGCGAGGCGTTTCCCGACGCGACCGAACTGCATATCGACTCCGGCTTCAACGAGTACGACTTCCAGGACGTGATGCTGCGCTACCGCCCGGACTTCGCCGAGGGCGGTGTCATGCGGCGGCTGGTCGCGGAGAAGTCCAATCCCAAGCAGGCCTTCCAGGAACTGTTCAGCCAGGCGACCGCGCGCTGGATGGATGCCGGAGACAGCGGCGAATACGAGGAATCCTGGCCGGCGTTTCGCGACCGCGTGGTCGCCGCGGCGCGTCGCATCATCGAGGACGACTCCAGGCGGGTGACGGCGGTGTTCACCTCCGGCGGACCGATCGGGGCGCTGGTGCAGTGGGTGCTTGGCCTGGACAACCTGCAGATGCAATCGCTGAACTGGGTCATCGCCAACAGCAGCGTCACCGGAGTCATCTACCGGCCCGGCCAGATCAGCCTCAGCTACTTCAACAACTTCGCGCACCTGCAACAAACGGGTGACCGATCCTTCATCAGTTATCGCTAGAAGATCCAGGAGACAGCATGACGCCCAATGAATTGTTCGACCTGTCCGGTCGCATCGCCGTCGTCACCGGCGCCAGCCGCGGCATCGGCGAGGCCATCGCCCGCCTGCTCGCCGGTGCGGGTGCCCACGTGATCGTGTCCAGCCGCAAGATCGAAGGCTGCGAGGCGGTGGCCGAATCCATCCGCGCCGATGGCGGCAGCGCCGAGGCGCTGACCT
>NZ_CAXFCL010000165.1:0-8311 GCF_964000955.1 uncultured Abyssibacter sp. | reverse complement strand
GTTGCCGTTGTCGTAATCCACGTCGTCGAACGCGATCCAGGTGGTGAGCTGGAACAGCTCGTCGCGGTCGGCCGGCCACAGCGTCGCCTTGTAGCCTTCTTCGGACAGGTAGGTGCTGGCCTGGTGCCAGGTGACCTCGGGCGCGCCCGGCTCCTTCAGGAACAGCTGCGAGCGCCACAGAAGCAGGTTCGGGCCCAGCAACTGCGCCAGGCGTTCGGTCCACTCGGGACGCTTGATCAGGTCCCACACCGCCGGGCAGTCCAGGTGGCGGTCGCGCCCGGTGACGAAGCCGTAGGTCTTCGACGGCTGCTCGATCTCAGCCCAGACCTGCTCGCGCAGTTCGATCATTTCCTCGCGGGAGCAAAGGGTCAGCGGGCCGAGAAAACCGTTCTCGTAAAAGCTGCGGATCTGGTCTTCCGACAGGCGCCACTGCTCGTCGACCTCGGCCAGAGGCTGCCAGGTGGGCGGATCGGGCATTACGCAGGGCTGGTCGATATAGATGCGTGACCCGAACGAGGTGATCGCCGAGCGCAGCATCTCCCAGTCCCAGGATTGCGCGAACAGGCCGACCTGCTCCGGCACCGCCCGACGCAGCGGCGGAATCGCCTTGATCAGCGCGATGCCCAGCATCAGCAGGGTGGTGGCGACGCGGCGTGCGGTGTTGTTGCCGCGAATCCAGTCGCGAATGTTCGACCGCTGACGCTGCATGATCGCGGTCCGACGTGCTGCTATCCCCATCACGTTCTCCCTGGATTGGGCGGATGCGGGCGCATCCGCGATTCCGACGATTCGATTGCGGTTACTGCTGGCTCAGTCCGGCGGTCATGACCAGCAGCGGCTGGGTGTCCTCGGCCGGTTTCAGCGCGGCCACCAGCAGCGCCGGGCAGAGGATGACGAACAGCAGGCCCGCCCCCCAGAACAGTCCGTTGACGTAACCCAGGCCGACCAGCCAGTTCAGCGGCGCGAGCAGCACCGCGCTGACGATCAGCCCCAGCACGGCCGCCTGCAGGGCACTCATTACGAAGGCAAGCGGAAAATCCCGCCAGATCAGTTCGTCGGACATGGCCAACCTCCCTCCATGGAGAGTGCATTCAACACGGCGTTGAAACTCGCAAGGACCGTACCCGCGGCCCGCCGGATCGATTCGATGCGACGACCGGTCAGGCGTTTTCCGCGCGATCGAGCTCGGCGGCGTAGGTTTCGACCAGTTCGCGGTTGTCGTGCTGCCACGGGTGGAAGCCCGGGCGGAAATAGGCCAGCCAGCGACCGAAGGCGCGCGGAATCACGGCCGGGCGGATCCAGAAGAAGCGGAAGGCCTGCCCCCAATCGCGGATATCGAACAGCTTGCGGTCCTGCCACAGCATCAGCGTGATCGATGTCGTCATGCCCACCGAATAGCCGAGGGTGGACCAGAGCATCACCGTGGTGCGCAGGAAGTAGCGCTCCAGCTTGTTCGGGACGGCGCGTTCGAACACGTCGAATGCAACGCCCTTGTGCTCGATTTCCTCGATCGCGTGCCAGTTCCAGATGCGTCGGACCTGCTCGTCGGCGCCTTCCAGTACACGCGGATCGCTCAGCGCCAGATCGCTCAGGATGGCGGTGATGTGTTCCATGCCCACGGTGCGGGCGAGATTGCGCTTGGGCGACAGGTAGCGCCGCGTCAACTCGACCGGCTTGGCGGTCAGGCTGGTGTGGAAGTCCACATCCACGCCCTGCGCCTTGAGCGTGGCGTTGTAGCGCGCGTGCTCGCGGGTGTGATCCGCCTCCTGGCGGATGAAGCCCTGGATGTCCTTCTGGAGCTGTTCGTCCTCGATACCCTCGGCGAATTCGCGCACCGACTCGATGAACGATTTCTCGCCTGGCGGGAACGACATCGACAAGGCGTCGTAGAACCGCGAGATGCGCGCATTGCCGCTGTGCCAGAAGCGCGGCCGTTCGGCGTCGAAGACCATGCGCAGGTTGCGACGTTCGATGGTGGATTCGGTCATCGTGACGACCTCCTGGGGACTCGCGATCGGTCCGCAATGGTAGCGTGACGAAGGGCGACCGCAGGCGCATGTACAACACCGCGGCGCAAGGCGTATGGAATCAGCAGCAAGAAGTACGCCGTGTGGACAAGCCGGTCACGAGACGACGCGCTCGACGAGATCGTCGTGGAACCGCCGGAATGCCGGTACCAGCCGCAGCAGCAGCAGCGAGAGCATGGTGATTGGCAGTACCACGACCACGGCGCAGGCCAGGAACAGCGCGTAGAACAGCACGACCGGCACGCGCGTCCACCGGCCCTGACGGCCGCAGAGTCGGATCAGCGCGCCCCAGATCATGAAGCTGCGCAGACCCATGAACTCCCCGAGCAGCAGCATCGGGTTTGGCGGGTTGGGGTCCGGGGTGGCGATCGGCCGCTCGGCCTCCGTGGCCGGTGTCTCGGACTCCAGCCATTGCACGATGCGCCGGCCATAGGTATCCGCGCCCTCGATCTCGGGTTCCGCGACACCGGCGGGCGGAAACATGCCCAGGTAGCGGTTCTTCTTGCCGGTGAACATCCAGCGCGGTGTGGTGATGAACGTCGCCGCCGTGCCGCCCTGGTCGGCGAGCACCACGCGGTCCAGCAGCCGGCCACCGAGCCCGCGGATCAGCTTGTTGAGTCGGTACTGGGCCATCAGCCACATGTTGCGGCAGGCGGTTACCGTAACGACCGGCGTGTCGCGGAACAGCTTGGCCGCGGTTTCCGATTGCAGAAATGCCACGATCGGCGGTGCCGGGCTCAGGTACCACGGCGTGTACCCGAGCACGATCAGATCGTAGGGACCAGAGGCCTCGATGGCCTTGATCTCGGGTGTGACGAACGCGACCGTTTCCGGAAACTCGTCGAAAAAGCGGAAAAACGGCCACGGAAACGGGTAGGGCTGCACCATCTCGATGCGATGACGTTCCACCTCGATGCCCGGCTGGTCGATCAGCGGTTGCACCAGGTGATCCATGACCCGGGTGAGCTGGCCGGTTTGTGAAAAGTGAATCTCCAGCACCCGTTTGGGCGGAGTCGGCGGTGATGCGTTATCGGTTGGTTGCATGATGATCTGGTTTGGGCCGGATCAGCGCGCGGCCTGAACCAGGCCTCCCGGCACGCTGGGTGGGAATCCGCGGTCCACCACCTTGGTGAACCCGGCTTTGGCGAGCAGGTCGTGGACTTCGGTCAGCGTGTAGGCGCGTCCTCCGACGTTGAAGAAGTTGAGTGAAATCACGTCGAACAGCTGCGCCTTGATCCCGCCCTCGCTGCCGGAGAACTGATCGACGATCAGCAGCACGCCATTCGGCGCCAGCGCCTTGAGGCATTTTTCGAACAGCACCAGCGTCTGATCCGGATTGAACAGGTGGATGAAGTTCGCGAGCAGGATCACGTCCCAGTTCTCTCCCAGGTCATCCTGGAAGGCGTTGCCGGCGACGAAGCTGAGCCGCTCCGTGCGGCCCTGTTCTTCGGCCAGCTTCTGGGCTGTGCCGATCGGGCCACCGAGATCGAAGACCGTGGCGTGCAGATCGGGGTAGTGGGCGACGAACTGACGGGCGTATTCGCCGTGGGCACCACCGATGTCGATCATCGTCTTGGCGTCGTCCGGGATGTCCGCGGCCTTCAGCACAGCCGGGATGAACATCCGCGCGGCCTGCTGCATGCCGCGGGTGTAGGTTTCCTGGCCGTCGGTGCCGGCCTTTTCGAACTTCGAATGGAAATCCAGCGACGGCCGGCCGGAGGCAACGTTGTCGCCCAGCGACTGCAGGCGCTCGTAGGTCACGCTTTGCAGCTTGAGCATCTCGCCGAGCCCGCGATCCGGGTCGACAATCCACTTCCTGGCCCAGCGACCGTTGACGTACTTGCCTGCGCGAAGTTTCAGATAACCGCTGCTCTTGAGCGCTCGCAGCAGCAGGCCGGTACCTTCGGGCGACAGCCCCAGCTTGTCGGCGACCTCATCCGGGCCGAGTCCGCCCGCGGCATCATGCTCCGCCAGCAGCTTGAAGATGCCCAACCGGTTCGCCTCGATGATCGCCCGCGCACGGACAATCGGCAGCTGGATGTCCAGCAATGGAACCGGCACGACGTTCAGCCATTTCAGCAGGCCAATGATCGCGTTCACGCACCCTCCTTGGGCTCGCGGTAAAGGCGCATGTCGCGCCGGACTGGGGACTGGTGTGGGTCTTCCTAGACCACCGTCAGCAGCATCGCCGCCATCGAGAAGCGGGCGCTTTCCGGAACCGCGCAGAGAATCCGGTCGCCCTTCTTCAGGCGTCCCGAATGCAGCAGGGTTTCCAGGATCACGAAGATCGACGCGGAGCCGATGTTTCCGGTCTCCGGCAGATTCGTGAACCACTTTTCTTCCGGAATGCCGTAGCCGGCCTCAGCCATCTGTTCGCCCAGCCGCTTCTTGAAGTACATCGACGACAGATGGGGGAGGAAGTAGTCGACGCTGTCGAAATCCAGGCCCCACTTGTCCTTCATCAACTGGCAGCCGGCGACGGCGACCTCGATGATGTTCTTGTCGAGCACGCGTACATCCTGCTGGAGCAGCAGATAGCCCTTGGACAGGATGTTGCGCATGTCCTCCTCGTCGGACCAGAAGTGGAACACCCCGTCCTTGTCCTTGACCATGCCGTTGTACATGCAGGTCGGTTTCTGGCCCGCCCAGGACATCACTTCCATGTTGTCGATGCGCAGCGACAGCCGATCCTCGCGCGGCGCCGTTTCGACCAGCGCCGTACCTGCGCCGTCGGACAGCATCCAGCGCAGGAACTCCTTCTCGAAGCTGACCATCGGGGCGGCTTCGGTCTGGTTGGCGTCGGCGTCGGTGACCATGGTGTACGAGTGGCCCTGCATGAACGGCGAGGCACGTTCGGAGCCGGAGACGACGAAATTGTCGCGAATGCCCATCGCCAGGTTCATGTAGGCGTAGTTCAGTGCCGACATGCCGGAACAGCAGACCCCCGCGGCGGACATCACCTCGGCGGGCTGCAATTCCAGCTCGCCGGCCACCATGTTCGCGTGGGAGGGGATGAGCTGATCCGGTGATGAACTGCCACAGGCCAGGCCCTGGATGTCATCGACGGTGAGACCAACCTTGCTGACCAGCGAGCGCACGGCTTCGCCGACCAGTTGGGCATTGGTGTGCGTACGTTCGCCGGTTTCCTGGTTGACGGCGTAGTAGCGCTGCTTGATGCCGTTGTTCTGCAGCACGAACAGCTTGACGCGTTTCGGCTGGTTGGGGATTTCCCCCAGAACCGTTTCGATCTGGTCGTTGGTAACCGGCTCGTTCGGAAGAAACGAGGCCATCTCGGTGATGTAGACAGTTTTCACTTCGTCCAGCCTTTCCGTGGATGCATGGATTCGACGTTGGTGATGCGTCGCCGCCCCGTTCAGCGACGCATCAGAGTGTGTTTTCCGGTTTGCGCAGCGTGAGAATCACGTTGCAGCCTCCGAACGCGAAGGTGTTGGACATGATCGCGTTCAGCGGCATTTCGCGTGCCTCGTTGGGCACGTAGTCCAGATCGCAGTCCGGGTCCGGCGTGTGCAGGTTGACCGTCGGCGGGACGATCCCGTCGCGCAGCGACAGACAGGAACTGACGAATTCGATCGCGCCGGACGCGCCCAGCGCGTGGCCGAGCATGCTCTTGATCGAGCTCATCGGCACCTTGGCCGCGCGGTCGCCCAGCACCTGCTTGATGGCCTTGGTCTCGGTGACATCGTTGGCCGTGGTCGCGGTGCCGTGGGCGTTGATGTAATCGACCTCGTCCACCGACATTCCGGCATCCCGCAGGGCATCGCGGATCGCCGCGACCTGGCCATCGACGCTGGGTCGTGTGGGATGGACGCCATCGTTGCTGCATCCGTAGCCGGTGACCTCGGCGTAGATCGGCGCGCCGCGCTTGCGAGCGAGATCCTCGCGCTCCAGCACGACGATGGCCGCGCCCTCCGACAGCACCAGACCGTCGCGGTCCTTCGAGAACGGACGCACCGCGGCAGCCGGGTCGTCATTGCGTACCGACATGACCCGCATCGCGTTCCATGCCGCGAACATGCCGTAGCTGAGCGGGGCCTCGGTACCGCCGGCGATGATGGCATCGGCATAGCCATGCCGGATCAGCCGCACGGCCTCGCCGATCGCGCTCGCGCCGGAACTGCAGGCCGTGGACACGGTGAAATTCGGGCCGCGGATGCCGTAGTGGATCGCGATATGACCGGCCGCCGCGTTGAACATGGCCTTGGGCACGGTCAACGGGTGCAGGATCTGCGGCCCGCGCTGATGGGTGTGCAGCGCGGGCTGCTGATCGTCGATCGTGCCGATCCCGCCGACCCCGGTGCCCAGGATGACGCCCAGGCGGCCGGGATCGCCGGAAAGACCGGATTCCTCGACGGCTTCTTCGCAGGCCTTGAGAGCCAGCTGGGTGAATCGGTCCAGATTGCGGGCAGCGCTGTAGCTCAGCGCGGACGGATCGAAGTCCGTGACCTGGCCGGCGATCCTGGTTTTGAGCCGAGAGGTGTCCACGCCCTCCAGAGTCTTGACTCCGGAGCGGCCCTCGCGGATCGAATCCCAGAATGAAGCCTTGCCGATGCCCGCGCTGGAAACGACGCCCAGCCCGGTGACGACAACCTTCACGTCAGGCGGCGACCTTGGCGTTCACTTCGCCTTCGACGATGCGGACGAGCGAGTCGAAATCGGAGACGGCTCGCGATTCCTCGTCATCCGGAAAGCTGATGTCGAAGTGGGTTTCGATGGCGAAGATGGCTTCGAGGAAATCCAGCGAATCCGCGCCCCAATCTTCCAGTGTCGAACCGGACGTCACGCTGTCCGCTTCGATCTTCAGTTCACTGGCGATGATTTCCCGAACTTGGTCTGCAATCGTGCTCATGTTGGAGACTCCCTGGGTCTTGGTGACTACTCGACAGGCGCTGACCGCCACGTCGAACGGTGAGCCGTGCGACGGCGTGCATGGCTGATCAACCGATGGCAGGTTTTGGGCGTCATGCCCGATTCCTGCCAGGACCTGGGGGGTAACCGATGACATCCGGTCAGGTCCATTCGGCTTACAGACATCCGTGTCGCCGACGACTCGAGGTCTTCAGGTAGGGGTATCGCAATATCCATACCGCTTCAGGTTTTCACCTGCGATGGACTCCACAATTTCGAAGCCCGAGTACTGGTTGGTATGAGACACCCGTCCCACTTTGGCCATGCGTGCATCGAATGCGGCCTTGGCGTCCGGCTGTTCCGGCTCCCCCAGGTCGCAGAATTCGAGAATGCGGCCGATGACGTCATGCGGTTCGGCCAGCACATCCTCGTAGCGGACTTCCATCAGGTGCGGGATCGTCGGCTTGATCCGGTCCATGTAGTTCACGGACTCGTTCCAGATGTGCGCCGTGGTGCGCAGGTCATCCGCTCCCCACTGCTTGATCGCCTGCTCCAGGCCGTCGACCCGCGGATAGGGAATGAACGGCTGATCCTTGAACATCGGGTGGTTGACCTTGATGTCCTGTTCGCGTTGACGCGTGTAGAGCTTGATCAGTGAATTGGCGACCTGGCGGCCGTCCCGGATCAGATAGACGAAGCGGGCGTCGGGGAACAGTTCGGCCACCAGCGGGATGACCGTGAGCAGCGCGGGCGACTTGTTCAGGAAGCGGTCACCACCGCGGTCCCGAAAGCAGTTGATCACGTGCTTGATATAGAAATAGATGTGCTCGATTTCCTCGGGCGTGAAATCGGCCAGCGTGCGCTCGGGCCAGGTCAGCGCGAACGGGTCGAGCTTCAGTGATTCCGCCCAGAACCGCATCGCCTCGGCCGGCGTGCCGGCGTTGACGATGATGCTGTCCTTCAGATAGCGCTCGCCCTCGACGTTCAGTTTCAGCCGCTTGCGCAGCATTTCCGTCGCATAGAAGGTGCGTGGGTCGCGCGCGCTGTCCATGGCGTGCGTGACGTAGGCGATGCGCTCATGGCAGGACAGGATCTCCTGCATCATCGTCGAGCCGCAGCGTGGTGTGCCGACGATGAAGATCGGTGCCTTGATCGCGATGTCGTCGATGCTCGGCCGCAGGAAATGGCTCACGATCCGGATGGCGGCGGTGCGCCATGCCGGCACATCCAGCGATACGAGATGCTGGTTCGCGAACTGTCGGGCGAGCAGCACTCTGGACAGCCAGTTGGCGTATTCGGCCAAGGTCGTTCTCCCTCGTCGTGATGGATTCCTTTCCGTCAACGGGGAAGCACGGACTGTGCCGGTAGCGGAACGAGGCGGGGAGAGGGCCGAGCGTGGCGGGCGCGCCAGACTGGCG
>NZ_CAXFCL010000164.1:0-6460 GCF_964000955.1 uncultured Abyssibacter sp. | reverse complement strand
TGGTAGCGGGGGCAGGATTCGAACCTGCGACCTTCGGGTTATGAGCCCGACGAGCTGCCTGGCTGCTCCACCCCGCACCAGGGAGCGCGGATACTATAGAAGCCGTGTTTGTCATGCAACTGAAAGAAACTTTCTTCAGCAATTTCATCCAGTTATGTAGATGGCAGGGGCCGCCGGAGCGCGACGGCGATCCCCTATCCGACCGTCACGCCGCCTTGGGACCGCTGGCCAGCCGTTCCATGTCCGCCTCGAACTGGGGAATGCGGGCGAGAAACTCGTGATTGTCGTGGTCCCACGGCTGGAAGCTCGGGCGGAAATAGTCGAACCATTCGGGAACCGTCTTCGCCAGCGCGCCGGGTGAGCGGAACAGGTAGTTCGCCAGCCCCGCGTAACCCTTGAGCCGTGCGCGCAGTCCCTTCTTCAGGGATGGGTCCGCACGCACCATCCTCCAGTGAAACTCGGCGACAAGCGGCCAGAAGATCAGCGTCGCGACGATCAGCCCCACCGCGCGATTCACATAGGCATCCGGTCGCCCCTTCATCGCCACGTCCCAGACGTCGAACGCAACCGCCTTGTGTTCGGTTTCCTCCAGCGCGTGCCAGTTCCAGATCTTCGCCATGATCTCGTCCGAATCACCCATGACGCGTTCATCGGCGAGCAGCTTGTCGGCCATGATCGCGGTGAAATGCTCCAGGGCGATCGTCGCGGAGAGCTGCATCGACTTCGGCATGTGCAGCTTCAGTTCCTCCAGCAGCCAGTGCACCCGGGCTTCCATCGCATCAACCGGCATGCCGGCCTTCGCCACCGCCGCGTTGTAGGCCTCGTGCTCACGTCCGTGCATCGCCTCCTGACCGATGAACGCGGTCACTGCCTTCTGCAACTCGGGATCGGTGACCTGATCACGGTAATGTCGGACGGCATGCATGAAAAAGCGCTCGCCGACCGGAAAGAACACGGACAGCGTATTGAAGAAATGCGAGACGTAGGGCCCCTGCTCGTGCCAGTTCAGCACGTCACGGGAACCCAGGTTGAATCGAAAGTCGCGGCGGGTGGGCAGCATCGAAAGACTCCGGCATCCAATTTAGTGTCATCACACGGTGTCAACATTCTTTTCTGATGTCAACATCGTTTGATGTAACATTCTCGCTGTTGATGTCACATGCGAGACCGTCATGACGGACACACCCGTTGCTCCGACCAGCCAGGACAGGCGGAAGACGCAAAAAGCGTTAGGCCGTACCATGGAGCCCGTGGACAGGCCAGAAGACAATGTGCCCGGAACGGTTCGACAGGCGCAGGACAACCTTTCGGAATATCGGATCCGGGAATTGGCCCGGTTGTCGGGCACATCCGTGCGCAACATCCGTGCGTATCAGGATCGAGGGCTGATCCCCCCACCCGTTCGTCGCGGTCGCGTCAGCATCTACTCTCACGATCACCTGTCGCGCCTGCGCGTGATCACGGAGATGCTGGACCGCGGCTACACGCTGAGCAGCATCGGCGAGTTGTTTCAGGCCATGGAAGCCGGTCACGACATCGCCGACCTCATGGGGCTGCAGCGGGCCGTCTCCTCGCCATGGACGGACGAAGTCCCGCAAACCTATTCGTTGGGCGATCTGATGAAGATGTTCCGCGGCAACTTCTCGCCGCGCTGGCTGATGATCGCCACCGATCTCGGCCTGCTCGAACAGACCGGAGCGAAGTTCCGGGCGCCCAGCCCGCGGATCGTGCACGCCGCCGCCGAACTGGTGGCCGCCGGCATACCGTTCGAGGACATGGTCAGCGTCGTGCGAAAGCTGCGCGCCAACGTCGAGGCCGCCAGCGAGGACATGGTCCGCCTGGTCGAACGGCACTGTTTCGACAAGTACGGCCCCGGCCTGCCTCCGGCCGACAAGGTGCCGGAACTGGCTGAACTGGTCTGGCGGCTGCGCCCACTGGTGGAACAGGGCGTGCTGTCCGAAGTCGCCCGCTCCATGGAGATCGCCGCGAACAAGCATCTCGGTGATCGACTGTCCTATGTACTCGAGACGCTTTACGAGCGCGAGCATCAGGCGCCGGGAGGCGACGACGAGTAGCCCGTTGGCCGCCTTGGCCGTGGGCTGGCTCTCGTCGCCGCTGATGCGGACGCTGCAAGAATGGCCGACAAACGTCTTGCTGGCCGTCCATGGGCAAGTCCACGCGGAGCCGTGAACAGCCCGACTTAGCCCCGGCCGCGACCACCATCACTTCCCCCCAATGTCCCATACGTCAGTGCCGCCTGACCGGCTCGACTGAGCAGCGGTTCGTCACCCGCCTCTGATCGTTGTTCTGGATTTCTGCGCCAAGGGGTTGATTTCCCTTGGATATTCAATGAGACGAACAGGGTAAATTTACTATCCAGTTAGTCAGATCTCGTCGCTAAGGTGAACCGCCCATTCACCAGATCGAGTTCCCGCCATGACGGAATCCACCGGCTCACGCCGCAAGACCCTTCATACGCTGTTTATCGCCAGCCTGATCGGGCTGGGCGTGCTCAGCGGCTGCGACAATTCGAACGAATCACCGTCCGCCGAGGCGCCCGAGAGCAAAACGCTGCGAGACGTCCTCATCGTCGGCAACAACTGGGAGGGCACGGCGGATATCCTCGCGGTCCCCGGCTATCAACGCCTGCAGCGCGTGAACGTGGTACCGGATCTCGAAGAACGCAGGAGCGAAATTCTTCGCAATCCGGTCCGTCTGATCTACTACCACGCAATCCGGCAACTGATTGGCGAAGGCAACGATCAGCTGGTGGACGACATGTACGCATCCAAGGACGGCAAAACGCTGTTCGTCTCCCGCCCCAGCCTGGCCGACGTCGTCGCCATCGACCTGGCCAGCGGTGAGATCGTCTGGCGGACTCCTGTGGCGGGCCAGCGTTCCGATCACATGGCGATATCGCCCGATGGCACGCGCCTCGTCGTGTCGGCCTCAACGGCCAATGTCGTCCACGTCATCGACACTGCCACCGGCGCCATTCTCGGGGATGTGCCGTCGGGCGACTCTCCTCATGAAAGCGTGTTCTCGCACGACGGAAAGCTGATCTATCACGCCAGCATCGGGCTGGTCTATACACCCCTGGACAACCCGATTCTGGACACATCCAAGGGCGAACGCTTTTTCGAGATCATCGATGCGGAAACGCTGGAAGTCCTGCATACCTTCAACCCGGCCGAGAAGCTGGAGGAGGCAGGCTATCCGGGCATGAGCGCGGCGATGCGTCCCATGGCGCACTCTCCAGATGAGCGTTTCCTCTACTTCCAGGTGTCGTTCTTCCACGGCTTCGTGGAATACGACCTGCAGGAAGATCGCGTGACCCGCGTGGCCGAACTGCCCGTCAGCGAAGAAGCCGCCGGCCTGCGCCGCGACCAGTACATCCTGGACTCCGCTCACCACGGCATCGCCATGAGTGGCGACGGCGAGAAGCTCTGCATCGCCGGCACGATGTCGAACTACGCCGCGATCGTGCAGCGTGACACCTTTGAGTACAAGATCCACGATCTGGGCGCCCGCACCTACTGGGCAACCACCAGCGAAGACGGCGAATATTGCTACGTATCGGTCGCCGGCGATGACACCCTGTCTGTCATCTCCTACGCAACCGAAGAGGAAGTCGCTCGGGTCAGCGTTGGCGATCACCCTCAGCGCGCCCGGACCGCTCGTCTGAGCCGTTCGCTATTCGAATCCGCGGAATAAGCCCGGGTCGATGATGACCGCTCACTCCCGAACCTGGAGTGAGCGGTTTCGCGGCAACCTGACCACGTAAACACGCTCGAGGGTTGGGCTGCACAAAAGGGTCGCCCTCGAGAATCGGGTCAGAGGATGGGCGCGCGAAGCCCCGAAGCGCCGTCGGATGCGTCGGTTGGCGAGGCTGGACGGCATCGCACTCACCCCACACCCGCAATCGCGTACGCCAGGCATCGGGACCGGAACGACGCCTACACAATCAAGGCCTGGTTCTGGGCTTGAGTGCATTTTGGCTGAGAGCAAGCAATCGATTCGGATCGTCCTGACCCTCGCCCTGCGCGGCGCCGCCACATAAGGCCCGGGATCCGATCCGGCCACTTTGCCAAAGCGTCGAACTGGGTGGTGCCCACCAAATCCAGCCTCTGCGCCAACAAAAAACCCCGCTGACGCGGGGCTTTGTGTTTGGCGGAGAAGGAGGGATTCGAACCCTCGAGGGGCGTTCACCCCAACACGCTTTCCAGGCGTGCGCCTTAAACCGCTCGGCCACTTCTCCGAATTGAGGTCGCTGCGCGCCGCTGACTGCGGGCGGGCGGCAATGCGGCGCGCGATGGTATCGACATCGACCCTGGTTGGCAACGCCGGCAGGCGCTCAGGCGGGCGGAGCCTCGGCCTGCTCGTCAGGCGCATCCGCGGGCTGAGGCGGTACGTCGTCCACCTTGGGCAAGGCAGCCGGCACTTCCAGACAGGCCTTTTTGCCCGACGCGTCGCCCTCTTTGGCGAAATCGACGGACTCAGCCAGTTCCGGTATCGCGAACTCCGAGCTGGGCGCGGGAGCGGCCACCCCGGGCGCGTCGTGCAACGGCGGATAAGCGACGGCACGCTCGTAGGGCTGTTCCTTGCTGCACGGGCTGGAAGCGCAACCGGCAGCCGCCAGTGCAACCAGGGT
The DNA here is from genome assembly GCF_964000955.1 of uncultured Abyssibacter sp. Classification (NCBI taxonomy): domain Bacteria; kingdom Pseudomonadati; phylum Pseudomonadota; class Gammaproteobacteria; order Chromatiales; family Oceanococcaceae; genus Abyssibacter; species uncultured Abyssibacter sp. The sequence goes on along the minus strand of NZ_CAXFCL010000164.1, from coordinate 1,809 downwards.
CACGCTGAGAGGACGAGCAATCATTCAGTTCTCCAACGGCACGCCGGCATCGGCCAGCGCGGTCTTCAGTGGGGTTTCGAATTGAGCTTGCATGGGCACCAGCGGCAGGCGGATGCCGGGACCGATGCGCTTCATCAGATGCAGGGCCCATTTCACGGGAATCGGGTTGGGGTCCAGGAACAGTGCCTGATGCAGCCCGGTCATGGGCGCATCGGCGGCGCGAGTCGCGGACTCGTCCCCGGATCGCGCGGCATCACACAGTCGCCGCATCAGTTGCGGGACGACATTCGCGGTCACCGAGATGACACCGTCGAACCCGGCGAGCATGGCGTCGGCCGAGGTGCCGTCATCACCCGACAACAACACGAAGGGCGTCGACAGGCGCTGGCGCAGTTCGGCCACGCGTTGCGGGTCGCCCACGGCCTCTTTCAGAGCTACGATTCGGGGATGCGCCGCCAGACGCTCCACGGTAGCGGGCGCTAGGTCGCAGCCGGTCCGCCCGGGCACGTTGTACAGAATGATCGGAATCGTCGACGCCTCGGCGATGGCGATGTAGTGCCGGTATAGCCCTTCCTGTGGCGGCTTGTTGTAGTACGGCGTCACCACCAGCGCGCCGTCGGCGCCAGCCGCCTCGGCCTCCTGGGTCAGCGCGATGGCCTCGGCGGTGGAGTTCGCGCCGGTTCCGGCGATCACCGGAACACGCCCAGCCGTCACCTCGATCACCCGGCGGATCACCGCCACATGCTCGTCGACGGTCAGCGTCGCGGACTCTCCCGTCGTGCCGACGGCAACCAGGCCCTGCGTACCGGCTTCGATGTGCCAGTCGACCAGTGCGTCCAGCGCGGAATAATCCACAGCACCGTCGGCATCCATCGGCGTGACCAGGGCGACATTGCTGCCTTCAAACATCGGATTGCACTCTCGGGAATGGGCCCTTGGACCGCTTGCATTTGCTAGAATTTCAAAAACTCACGGGGCGATGCGTGCCCGCTATCAAATCGCCGCCGCCCTTGCAGGGCGCGGCAGTATAACTTAGACATTCTTCTATGCCGCATACGCAACACCTGCTGTCGATCGCAATGCACGGTCCGCAGCAGGCCGACCTCTCCCGGTCCCTGGTCACGGAAATCGCCAACCGCGGCTGCAATATCCTGGAATGCCGGATTCATCCGGTGGGGGATCAGTTCGCGGCGACCATGCTCGTTGGCGGAAACTGGAGCAGCCTCGGGCGCCTGGAAACCGCGTTGCCGGCCATCGCCTCCGAACACGGCCTGACCGCGCTGTGCACCCGCAGCGCCGGAAAGAGCGGTGACAGCAAGATGCGACCCTACGCGGTGGAAATCATCGCCCCGCAGGAAGCCGGCCTGCTGCGTGACGTGCTGGACTTCTTCCGCAGCCACGAATCAGCGGTGGTGGAGATCGTCGCCCAGCACTACGAAGCCACCCAGACCGGAGCCGCGCTGGCCAACCTACAGATGGTGGTTCATGTACCCGTCACGGCCCACCCACCGGCACTGCGCGAGTCGTTCATGGATTTGTGCGACGAACTTCACGCGGATGGCCTGCTCGACCCCATCAAGAACTGACAGGAGAACAGCTTTCAGATGACCGTCGAAATCGGACACGCTGCCCCCGACTTTTCCGCCCCCGCCACCGGTGACAAGACCCTGTCGCTGGAGGATTTCCGGGGCAAGGCACTGGTGTTGTACTTCTACCCCAAGGACAACACGCCGGGCTGCACGCAGGAAGGCCAGGACTTTCGTGATCTGCACGCGCAGTTCCAGGCGGCCGGCGCGGAGATCCTTGGTG
>NZ_CAXFCL010000163.1:0-3878 GCF_964000955.1 uncultured Abyssibacter sp. | reverse complement strand
TTCGACTGGGATGGCACATTGTCCGATTCCGCCGGCGGTATCGTCGATGCGATGCAGGCCGCCATCGCCGACCTGGGTCTGCCGACGCGCGAGGATCACGAGATAAGCGGTCTGATTGGTCTGGGTGTGTGGGAGGCGCTGGCGATTCTGTTTCCGGACCACAGCCGCGAGGAACTGGAGCCGCAGCTGATGGACTACCGGGCGCGAACCGGCCCCGGCCGGATCGAGCACGCACCGTTGTTTCCGCAGGTCGAGCAGACGCTGCGCTGGTTCGCGGATGCCGGTTTCACCTTGGCCGTGGCCACCGGCAAGGGCCGCCAGGGTCTGGAGGTCGCGCTGGATGCGACTGACCTGCGCGCGTATTTCTCCGCGACCCGGACCGTCGACGAGGCGCCATCCAAGCCCGCGCCGGACATGCTGGAGGAACTGCTGTGGGAGACCGATACGCCGCCGGAGCGCGCGCTGATGATCGGCGACAGCGAATACGATCTGGCTATGGCGCGCAACGCCCGGGTCGCGTCGGTCGGCGTGTTGTGCGGCGTGCATGATGCCCGGACGCTGCGGCGCTGCGATCCACTGGGGCTGGTCGCGCAGGTGGCCGATCTGCCGGCCTGGCTGGAGACGTATCGGACCCGCTGAATAACCGGTCAGTCGATCATCAGCCCGATCTGGCGCAGCCAGCGGGCGAGGGCGATCAGCGGCAGCCCGATCAGCGCGGTCGGGTCCTCCGACTCCACGGATTCGGTCAGGCTGATGCCCAGACCTTCGGACTTGAAGCTGCCGGCGCAATCCAGCGCAGATTCGCGGGCGAGGTAGTTGTCGATGCTCGCGGGTGTGAGCCTGCGAAAGCGCACGCGGGTGGTGTCCAGATGCTCCAGGCTGTCGCCGGGCCCGACCAGGCACATCGCGGTCTGGAACTCCACGACGTGCCCCGAACACTGACGCAGCTGCGCGCGGGCCCGCTCCGTCGTGCCCGGCTTGCCCAGCGCCTCGTCGCCCAGCATGGCGACCTGGTCGCTGCCCAGTACCCATTGTCCCGGATGCCGGCGCGCCACATGTTCCGCTTTCTCGCGGGCCAGGCGGACGGACAGCGCAAGCGGTGATTCCTGGGGCCTGCGGGTCTCGTCGATGTCCGGCGAATCCGCGACGACCGGAATTTGCAGCCTCCCGATCATTTCCCGCCGGTAGCGGGAGCCGGAGGCAAGGATCAGCACCGGTTCGGAAGTGGCCGAAAGTGCCGGATTATCTTGATTTTCTTTGACTTGATCTGCGCTCATCACTATCATCGCGCGCGCCATGCAGCGCCCCATGCCGGTTTGGATCGATCTGGCGCGTGCACCTGCTCGTCAGCAGATGGAAGGTCTCATCACTGCCGAGCGCATGCCGCGCCTGCTGGATGCCGGTGTCGAACTGCTTCGACCGGCGGAGGTGTCGTTGCATCTTGTCGTTCCGGAATTCCGGTCCGACGCAAGACCGGCGGAAGTGACGGGGCGTATTGTGGCCCTGGTATCACTTCAGTGCCAGCGCTGCATGGAAGCCATGGACCACGCGATTGACGCGCCGGTGCATTGGCATCTGGTGGCGTCGGATTCGGTGGATGTCGACGCTGATGCCGACCCCATCGTATTGGATGGTGATCGTTTCCAGGTTCTGGATGCGGTCACGGACGAATTATTGCTCGCCGTCCCGAGCTACCCGCGGCACGCTGAATGTGCGCCGCCGGACACACAGACTGGCTCGGACGACAACTGAGGACCTCGAGATGGCCGTACAACAGAACCGTAAAACCCGTAGCAAGCGCGGCATGCGTCGCTCCCACGACGCCCTGAGCGCCGCCGCGCTGTCGACCGATCCGACCACCGGTGAAACCCATCGCCGTCACCACGTGACCGCCGATGGCTACTACCGCGGTCGTCAGGTGATCGTGAAGCCGCAGGCTGCGGAAGAGCAGGAATAAGCTGTCTTCACAGCGTTGCGCCCGTACGGACACGTGCGGTTGCCAATCTGCTGATCGTCCGCTTAACCAGGCCGGAAAACGCCGTGGCTGACCTGCGAATCGCGCTGGACGTGATGAGCGGTGACCACGGCGCGTCCGTTGTGCTGCCCGCGGCCAGGGCCGTGCTGGATGAAACCCCCGGGTTGTCCCTGTTGCTGGTTGGTGACGAGACCGCCATCGGCGGGCAGGTCGACGCGCTATCCAGGCAATTTCCCGGCCGGGTCGAGCTGATTCATGCCGAACAGGTGGTCGGCATGGACGAGCTGCCGTCGCGCGCGCTGCGCGGCAAGAAACGTTCGTCGATGCGCCTGGCCATCAACGCCGTCAAGGACGGTTCAGCCCGGGCCTGCGTGTCAGCCGGCAATACCGGTGCGCTGATGGCCACCGCCCGTTTCGTGCTCAAGACCCTGCCCGGGATCGACCGGCCCGCGATCATCTCGCGGATTCCCGCCATCGACGGCTATACCCACATGCTGGATCTGGGCGCCAACGTCGAGTGCAGCGCCGACCATCTGGTCCAGTTCGCGGTCATGGGTGACGTGGTCGCCCATGCGGTTCACGGTCTCGACTCGCCACGCGTTGCGTTGCTTAACATCGGCGAGGAGGAGATCAAGGGCAATGACGCCATCCGCGAGGCGGGGCAGCGACTCGCCGCCAGCGACCTGAACTACATCGGTTACGTCGAGGGCACCGACGTGTTCCTGGGCGAGGTCGATGTCGTGGTTTGTGACGGGTTCTCCGGCAACGTCGCGCTGAAATCCAGCGAAGGCGTCGCCAAGCTGATCGGCATGTATCTTCGCGAGGAGTTCTCGCGCAACGCCCTGACCAAACTGTCGGCACTGGCCGCCGCGCCGGTGCTGAAGTCCTTCGCGCGTCGGATCAACCCGGGCAACTACAACGGCGCGAGCTTCGTCGGCCTGCAGGGCATCGTGATCAAGAGTCATGGCAGCGCCGACGCCGAGGCCTTCGCCAACGCCATTCGCATCGCGATCATCGAGATCGAGTACGACGTGCCGCGCAAGATCGAATCCCTGCTGGCAAGCAGCCTGCATGCGGCCGAATCCCAGCAGGCGGTGGGCGATACCCCAGCTTAGTCGGAGCTACTGAACCAGGGAGTTCAGCTCGAAGATCGGAAGCAGGATCGCCAGCACGATCATCAGCACGAAGCCACCCATGGTCAGGATCAGCAGCGGCTCGAACACCCCCATCAGTCCGGCCACCAGTGTCTCCACCTCACGTTCCTGGTGCACGGCCGCGCGCTCCAGCATGTCGTCCAGCTTGCCGGACTGCTCGCCACTGGCGATCAGGTGAACGGCGATGGGCGGAAACAGCCCGCTGGTGGTCAGTGACTTGCTGATCGATTCGCCTTCCCGCACCCGTCGCGTGGCGTTGGTGATGGCTTCCTGCATCGGCAGGTTGGTTACCACCTGCTCGCAAATCTTCAGCGCCTCCAGCATCGGGACGCCACTGCCCGACAGGATGCTCAGCGTGCGGGTGAAGCGGGCGGTGTTGAGCCCGCGCGCAAGACGTCCGATCAGCGGAAGTTTCAGACGGATCGAGTCGACCCGGTAGCGGAACGCGTCGCGGCGTTTCAGCAACGACCAGATCACCACGGCAGCCGCGATGCCGCCCAGCAACAGCCACCAGTTCGCGCGGAGGAAATCGCTGGTCGCGATCATGCCGCGCGTCAGCGCGGGCAGCTCCTGGTCGATGGACGAGAACACGTCTCTGGGCGAGATTTTTTCCATCCAAGAACGCAGCGCCGCGCACTTCAGACAGGCCTTGCCCTGGTTCGAACAATCCAATGCGCTGCAGCCCAACCGCCCCGAAACGCTCAGGGGTTTGATGATTGTGCATCACGCCCTGTTCGACGATGAGCAGG
>NZ_CAXFCL010000162.1:0-16299 GCF_964000955.1 uncultured Abyssibacter sp. | reverse complement strand
TGCCGCGGTGGTGTTGCCGGCGATCAGTTCGCCGATGGTGAGCAGGTCATGGCGGCTGGAATCGAGCTGCGTGCGATACGCCATGAAGATCAGCGCCGCGGCGGCCATCAACAGTCCGGCCGCCGCCGCCGCGATGGCAATCAGCGTCATCTTGCGCCCGATGGGAGCGTTGCGAAACGTGCCCGTCATGACGTCCGCGATCGCATCACGGAGCGATCCTCGCGACCCGCAGCAGCTTCGAACTGATCACCAGCCGCTGCCGCTCCGCGGCATCCAGGTCGACTTCGAAGCGAACCTTGCGCTCATCGATGAAGAACCGGATGACCCCGGCGGGCAGCCGCTCCTCGGTCTCGTAGACGCTGAGCACACCGGGTGCCTCAAGCGCTCCGAACCGCCGCATGACATCGTCCCGATCGCCGCGCAGGTACACCATGTCGCAATGCGCGTCCGGCGACTCCATCCCCACCACGCGCAGCGGTCGGGTGCCTACCGTCTTGCCTCGCAGCGCGGCCTCGATGACCTCGACCGTCTCCGCCCCGGCCCACACACACAAGGTCACGGGCTGGCGGACATGCTCGAAGGTGCCCTCGGGCCACTCGACGAACTTGGCGAAGTTCAGCAGGAACGCCGCCTTCACCTGATCTTCCAGCGTGGCGGCGCCCAGAGCAGGCCACAGCAGCGCCGTGACTCCGGTCACGACGGCCACCCGGCGAAGACGCTTCATCACGGGTCGTCACCCCAGTTCCAGCGCAGTTCCAGCGACACTGCCCGTTCCGCTTCCACGGTCTCCGAGTCGCTGGCGAACTCGGCGTGGTGATCGTCCAGCAGGTTGGTGCCGATCAGACCGATCTCGGCACCGTCCAGCCACTCGTAGGCAACGCGCAGGTTCAGGTCGGTATAGGCGTCGATGCCTCCAGCTTGCAGTTCGTCCACGTATCGAACAATGCCTTGCGCCTGCCAGCGCCCACGCGCCCACAGCGCGCTGAACAGCGCCTGATGGCGCGGACTGCTGCCCTCATGAACGGCGGCGGTGGACGCATCCGCGCTGTCCGATGCGTCGATGTCGATATCCAGATAGGCGTACCACGCGCGCAGTTCAACCCAGTCCGCCGGCTTGATGATCACCGCGACCTCGCCGCCGGTGCCGACGCCGGACAGGCGATTTTCAAAACTGGCCCCCAGCAACACGGGCTCGGTGCTGCGCAAGTCGTCGTAGTCGTTGTAGAAACCGGCAACATCCACCGACAGCCATTCGCCGAACTGCCGTCGAGCGCCGATTTCGTAGGCGATCAGCGTTTCGGAGTCGAAGTCCGGGTTGCCGACACGAATGATCTCGCCACCGTCACAGAAGCCCGGAAAGCCGTCCGGCGGCGGACAGTAGAGCGCCACATCGTGATCCACACGGTTCGGCGTGCGGACCGCCTTGGCGACGGATGACCACAGATAGGTCCGCTCGGAGGCCGCGTAACCCAACCGCGCGCCCGGCTGGACCTCGTAGCCAGTGAAGTCGTTGTGCTCGAACTTGGAGCCCAGTGTCAGCGTCAGCCGGTCGTCGATCAGGTCGATGCGGTCCTGCAGGAACGCGCTGGGTTGCTCGATGTCCCGGTCGGCGGGAAGAAAGATCGCCGGATAGGGCGGACCACCGGTTTCATCGGAGGAGTGCCGATAACCGACGCCGCCGATGAACTCGTGCCGCTGGCCGATGGTGCGGGAGTACTGCAACTGGATATCGTAGGTATCCCGCTTTTCCCGATACGTGGGCTGATCACGCCGGAAACCGGAATAGGTCGCCCGCAGACTCAGCTGCGCCGCATCGTCCCCCTCACCCAGCGGGCGGACATAGTGGATGTTCGCGTCGCCCCCGTTGGTGGAAACATCACCACCCGGCGAATCGGCATCGGCGGTATACAGGTTGCCCGAAACCGACAGCTGATCATCGACGGACAGCGCCGTGTCCAGCCGGCCTCCGGCCATGGCGATGCGTTGACGGTCGGTCGCGTCGCGACCGTCACCCAGCCGGCCGTCACCCCGCTCGACCGCCTTGCCATACAGCCGCAGCGCGCTATCGGATCCGACGCGCTGTCCGGACCGCAGGGTCGCGGCATTGCGCTCGGTCCCCACCTCGACGACCGAGACCGTCCCGGTGGTTTCGCGAGCCGAGCGCGTGATGATGTTGATAACGCCGTTGACCGCATTGGCGCCCCACAGCGTCGCGCCGGGACCGCGCACCACCTCGATGCGGTCGATGTCGGTCAGCGCAACGTCGAGCACATCCCAGAACACGCCGGAGAACAGCGGCGTATAGACGCTGCGGCCGTCGATGAGCACTTCCAGCTTGTCGGCCAACACGGCGTTGAACCCGCGGATCGAGACGGCATAGTCGTCCGCGTTCACCTGGGCCACGTTCACGCCGGGCGCCAGTCTCAACGCCTCGGGAATGGAACGGGCGCCGGATCGCAGGATGTCGTCATGAGTGATCACGTAGACCGCGGCCGGCGCTCGCGAAGCCGGCTCGGCGGCCTTGGACACGGTCACCACATCAATCGCCAGCAACTCCTCCAGCGACAGGTCGGTGAGATCGTTGCTCGCCAGCTCCAGCGCGCTGGCCGATCCGGTGATCGCGGCCAGCACCACGGCTGCCAGCAGGCGGTTGCGATGAACGGTCCGATCCGGGACGTAACGTCCGCGTGTTGTCATGCCGTTCCCCCCGAATGGCCGCCGAAAACACGACGTCGAGCCATGCTACGGAGGGGGATGACAACAAATGGTGAAGCCGCGCCAGGCATCTTCGACAGCCGCACGGCTCCGCCGGGGCTCCGGTTCCGATCTCGCCACGCACCACGGGCTCTGGGTGATCAACCCGCCAGATCGACGATCAGGATGCGCCGGCCACCAGCTCCAGGATCGCGGCCCCGTAGCGCTCCAGCCGCTTGGCCGAAACACCGCTGATCGCGCCGAGCGCGGCATCATCGGCCGGCTTCTCGCGGGCAATGTCGCGCAGCGTGGAATCGTGAAACACCACGTAGGCCGGCACGCCCTGCTCGTCCGCCTCGTCCTTGCGCCAGCCGCGCAGGCGCTCGAACAACGCTTCGTCGCCCGGTGCCAGCGCCGCCTGGGGCGCACTGGAGCGACGACCACCACCGGACGGCGCCGCAGCCTTGCGGCGGACGCGGACGGTCTCCTCGCCCTTGAGCAGGCCACGCGCGGCTTCGGTGAGATGCAGCCCGCCAAACCCGCCAACATCCACGTCCAGATAGCCGCGCGCGATCAGCTGGCGAAACAGTCGCCGCCACCGGTCGGCGGAGAGCGCCTGACCAATGCCGAAGGTCGACAGGCTGTCGTGACCGAAGCGTGTGGCGCGCTCGTCACGCTTGCCGAGCAGGTGATCGACGAGATAGCTCACGCCGAAGCGCTGGCCGGTGCGGTACACCGCCGACAGCGCCTGGCGCGCGGGTTCGGTGGCATCGTCGGTGTCCGGCGGCCAAAGACAGTTGTCGCAATTGCCGCAGGGCTGCTCCAGCACCTCACCGAAATAGCGCAGCAGCGGCTGACGGCGGCAGGTATCCAACTCGCAGTAGCCGAGCATCGCATCCAACTTGCTGCGCTCGATGCGCTTGCGACCGTCCTCGGCCTCGCCAGAATCGATCATCTGCCGACGCTGAACGACATCGCCCAGGCCGTAGAGCATCCAGGCATCGGCCGGTTCACCGTCACGGCCGGCGCGGCCGGTCTCCTGGTAATAAGCCTCGACGCTGCCCGGCAGGTCGAGATGCACGACAAAGCGCACGTCCGGCTTGTCGATGCCCATGCCGAAGGCGATGGTGGCGACGACAATCACGCCGTCCTCCCGCAAAAACCGGTCCTGATGCGCGGCGCGCTTTTCGGCCCCCAGACCGGCGTGATAGGGCACGGCGTCGAAACCGTTGCCCTGCAGCCACTCGGCCGTGGCCTCCACCTTCTTGCGTGACAGGCAGTAGACGACGCCCGCCTCGCCGGGGTGCTCCTTTTGCAGAAATCGCAGCAACTGCTGTTTCGCGTTCGCGCGCTCGCTGACGCGGTAGCGGATGTTGGGCCGGTCGAAACTGGCGACGAATCGCCGCGGATCGTGCAGCGCCAGGCGCTGGACGATTTCGTCCCGGGTCGGCACGTCGGCGGTGGCCGTGAGCGCCATGCGCGGCACGCCCGGAAAGCGCTCCGCCAGTTCCGACAGGCCGAGGTACTCCGGCCGGAAATCGTGCCCCCATTGCGACACGCAATGCGCCTCGTCGATGGCGAACAACGCCAGCTTCGCCTCGGCCAGCAGTTCCAGTGTACGCGGCATCAGCAGCCGCTCGGGTGCGAGGTACAGCAGGTCCAGATGCCCGGCGCGCACCTGTGCCTCGACCTCGGCGGCCTCGCGATAGTCCAGCGTGGAATTGAGGTAGGCGGCCCGCACGCCGAGCTGACGCAGCGCGGCGACCTGATCGGCCATCAAGGCAATCAGCGGCGAGATGACCACTCCAACGCCATCGCGAACCAGCGACGGAATCTGGTAGCAAACCGACTTGCCGCCACCGGTGGGCATGAGCACCAGCACGTCCTGGCCGGCGATGGCGGCATCGACGATCGCCGCCTGCTCGCCGCGAAATTCCGAATACCCGTAGACCCGCTGGAGAACTTCGATCGCCGACATCGCTCTATTGTGAGGGACTCCCGCACCCACCGCGAGTGCTTGACAGCGCTGCGTGCAGCCTTGGGAATGGGCGCGGACGACATGATTTGACGACAGGTTTCGCCATGGAGCGGCTCACCCGATTCTGGATTCATCCGATGGTCGGCCTGCTGGCGGCGTTGGCGCCGGCACTCGCCGCGGCCGAGGCCACACCGGTGACGGTGCAAACCATCGAAGCCTCCCGCGCGGCGGCACCACTGGTGCTCTCGGGCAGCTTCACCGCGCGGCAGCGCTCGGATCTGTCCACTTCCGTGGCGGGGCTGGTCCAGGAACTGCGCGTCGACATCGGCGATACCGTGAAGACCGGTGACCTGCTGATCCGGCTGGACCCGGAATTGGCCGATCTGCAGCTCTCGCGCCTGCGCGCCGCCCAGGCGGAAGCCGAGGCGCTGCGCGACGAGGCCCGCCGCCAGGCGGAACAGGCCAAGGTGCTCGCGCAATCCGGGGATCTGTCCGCGTCGCTGGCGCAGACCCGCATCGCCGAGGCGGCCACGTCCGAGGCACAGTCCGCCAGCCGCCAGGCGGAAGTCCGCGAGCAAGCTGCCCGGGTGCAGCGGCATGAACTGCGCGCGCCCTACGCCGGCGTGATTACCGGGCGATACACCGACACCGGGGAGTGGGCCGTACCCGGCACGCCGGTGCTGGAACTGGTGGACCTCGCCAGCCTGCGCCTGGATGTACAGGTGCCGCAGGCGCGCTTTGCCGACATCGGACCCGACACCACGGTCACCGTCCGCACACCCGCGCTGCCCGACCGGAAGCTGGACGCGACGGTCGAGGCCACCGTTCCGGTCAGCGACCCCACCGCCCGCACGCTGCGCGTGCGCCTGGTTGTCGACAATGCCGACCGCCAGTTGCTGCCGGGGATGTCCGCACAGGCGGACTTCCATGTCCGCAGTGCGGACGCACTCGTGCTCGCGCCACGTGACGCGCTGGTCCGCCGGCCCGACGGCGCCTTTGGCGTGTGGGTCGTGAACGAGGAGGATGGCGTGCTCAGAGCCTCGGCCCGGCGCGTCCGCACCGGCCGCACGGTCGGCACCGACGTGGAAATTCGCGAAGGCCTGTCCGATGGTGACCGCGTGGTCGTGCGTGGTAACGAAGGATTGTCCGACGGCCAGGCGGTGCGCATCGTCGACCGCATCGGCCAGCCGGACGCATGATCGCCGCCCTGGTCCAGCGCGGCACTCTGCTCACCGTCGCGGCGCTGGTGCTCTGCGTGCTGGGCGTGCTCGCCGCGTTCAGGGTGCCGGTGCAGATGATCCCGGACCTGGAGGTCCGCGAGATTTCGGTGCGCACGAACTGGCCCGGCGCGACACCGCAGGATGTCGAGAAGGAAATCCTGATCGAGCAGGAGGAGTTTCTCCGCGCCGTTCCGAACCTCTCGCGCCTGATCTCCTACGCCTCGACCGGGCGCGCGGAAATCGAACTGGAATTCCCCTTCGGCACCGACATCACCCAGGCGCTGATCGACGTCAACAACGCGCTGTCCCAGGTGCCGGCCTATCCGGAGACGGTGGACGAGCCGCGGGTGACGGCCGACTCGTTCTCGCAGAACGCCTTCATGTACTACCGCGTGGTGCCGCTGCCCGGAAATCCGCGCGCGCTGGACATGGACATGATGCGCGACTTCATCGACGACAACGTGCGAACCCGGATGGAGCGGGTGCCGGGTGTGTCACAGGTGGATGTCCGCGGCGGCGCCGAACGCCAGATCCAGATCTTCGTCGACCCGGCGGCGCTCGCCGAACGGAACATCACGCTGACCCAGCTGCGCAACGTGATCCGCTCGCGCAACCGCGACGTGTCCGCCGGGGACCTGAACACCGGCAAGCGACGCTATCTGCTGCGCACCGTCGGCCGCTTCGACGACCTGATCGCCATCGAGGATCTCATCGTCGCGCGACAAGGCGATGCGGTGGTGCGACTGCGGGATGTCGCCGAGCTCCGGCTGGACCACTTCGAACTGCGCAACCTGTCGTACGCGGAGGGCGCGCGCTCCATCACGCTGGCGGTGAACCGCATCTCGGGCTCCAACGTCATCGCGATCAAGCAGGGCATGGCGCCGGTGGTCGCGGCCATCAATCGGGATGTGCTGGAACCGGCCGGCATGCGCATGAGCCTGACCAGTGATGACGTGCGCTATGTCGAGGCTTCCGTCGCCAACGTCTGGCAGAACCTCGGCATCGGCGCGGTTCTGGCCACCCTGGTGCTGTTCGCGTTTCTGCGCTCGGTGCGAGCGACCGCGGTGGGTGTGCTGGGCGTGCCGATCTGCACCATCGCCGCGTTCATGGGCCTGCTGCTGGCCGGCCGCACCATCAATGTCATCTCGCTGGCCGGTGTCGCCTTCGCCATCGGCATGACGCTGGACAACAGCATCGTGGTGCTGGAGGCGATCGAACGCGAGCGCCGCAGCGGTCTCGGCCGCTTCGAATCCGCAGTGGCCGGGGTCAAGCGCGTATGGAGCGCGGTGCTCGCCTCGACGCTGACCACCGTGCTGGTATTCGCGCCCATCCTGTTCATCGAGGAAGAAGCCGGCCAGTTGTACTCCGATATCGCGGTGGCGATCTCGGCATCGATTCTGGCCTCGATGGTGGTCGCGATCACCCTCGTTCCAACCGCGGCGGCACGGCTGACGATGGCGGAAGACCGCCCGGAGCCGGGGCGCGCAACACGCCAGCGGGTGGCGGACATGGTGGCCTGGCTGGTCGCCACACCAACCCGCCGCTGGAGCTACCTGGGCGGGCTGACCGCGGTGGTCATCGGTGTTCTGGTCTTCCTGACGCCGCCGGCCGAGTACCTGCCGGAGGGCGAGGAACCCAAGCTGTTCGCGCGGATGATCGCCCCGCCCGGCTACAACCTGGACGAGATGTCCGCCATCGCCGACGACCTGCAGTCGAAGCTGATGCCCTATGTCGGCGACGACCCGGACCGGTTCGCCAGCGGCGAGACGACGGTGCCGGCGCTGGCCTACATCAACATGGGCGTGGACACCGGGGGACTGCGCATCATCACCGAGACCGTGCGGCCGTCGCAGATCGACGCGCTAATCCCGGTCCTGACCGAGCTGTACACCGCCTATCCCGGCATGCGCGCCTTCGTGTCGCGGGGTTCCATCATCTCCAGCAATGACGGCGGCACCCGCAGCGTCAATGTGGACATTTCCGGCGCCGAGCTGGCGGACATCTACGCCGCCGCGGACCTGGTCTATGACCGGGCGCGCGAGGTCCTGGATGACCCGCAGATCGGATCGCAGCCCTCGTCGCTGACGCTGAACCAGCCGCTGGTCGAGGTTCGACCGGACTGGCTTCGCGCCTCCGAGCTGGGTCTGAGCGCGGAGGAACTCGGGTTCGCGGTCGCGGCACTGTCCGACGGCGCGTTCGTTGACGAGTATTTCGTCGGCGACGACAAGGTGGACATGTATCTCTACAGCCAAGCCGGCAACTCCCAGGATCTGGGCGCATTGTCGGAACTGCCGATCGCCACGGCGGCGGGGATCGTGCCCATCTCGGCCGTCGCCTCGCTGGTCGACACCGTGGACACGGACGAGATTCGTCGCGTGAACGGACAGCGCACGGTCACGCTGAACATCATCGCACCACGCTCGGTGGCGCTGGAGACCGCGGTGGGCATCGTGCGCGAGGATGTCATCGCGGCGCTCAACGACTCAGGCGACCTGCGAGCCGGAGTGGTGCTGGACATCTCCGGCGCGGCCGACCAGCTCGACGCCACCCGCGAGGCGCTGTCCGGCAACTTCGTGGTCTCGCTGATTCTCTGCTACCTGCTGCTGGTCGCGATCTTCACCCACTGGGGCTACCCGTTCGTGATCATGACCATCGTGCCGCTGGGCGTGGCTGGCGGCATCGCGGGTCTGGTTGGCCTGAACCTGATCACGCGCCAGCCCTTCGACATGATCTCCATGCTGGGCTTTCTGATCCTGCTGGGCACCGTGGTCAACAACCCCATCCTGATCGTCGATCGGGCCCTGCAGAACCTGCGTGATGGCGACATCGCACCGGAACGGGCGGTCACCGAGGCCGTGGATGCGCGGCTGCGCCCGATCATGATGTCGATGATCACCACCGTGGCGGGCCTGTCCCCGCTGGTTTTCATCCCCGGCGCCGGCACCGAGCTCTATCGCGGAGTGGGCGTCATCGTGCTGGCCGGACTGGTGTTCTCGACCATCGTGACCGTCACGCTGCTGCCGGTGCTGCTGACCACCCTGCTGAAGCTGCGCCGCGCCCCGGCGAGCACGAGCTGATCAGCCATCACCCGCCTCCAGGGCAGCGACGCGGGCTTCCAGCGCCTCGATCCGGGCGAGCAGCTCATCACGGGATGCCGATCCACGGGAAGTGGCCGGCGCGGCCGCGGGTTCCGGGATCTCCGGCTCGCCGCAAAGCGTATGCGCCAATCGCGCCTCTTTCTGGCCGGGCTGGCGCGGCAGCATGACGACCAGCGGCTGGGTGCGATCGGTCAGGAATTCCAGCACCTCGTCCAGATCCTCCAGGGACTTCGGGCCACGCAGGTTGTCGGCGTGGCTGCGGATTTCCGAGCGCGTCTGCGGCCCGCGGAGCATCAGCACCGCCAGCACGGCGGCGGAGGCGTCCTTGAGCAACAGCCGGTGCTTGAAGTTCTGGCGCCATTTCGGCACGCGGGAGCCGGTGTCCTCCCGACTGCAAAAGCGGTATTCGGCAAGCTGGTTCAGAGCCTTGCCGACCTCACCCTCCGTGAGGCTCATCACCGGGCTGCGGGATGATTTCTGATTGGCCGCCGCCATGATGGCGTTCACCGTCATGGGGTAGTAATTCGGCGTGGTGATGGACTTTTCGAACAGCGAGGCGAGCACGCGCGCCTCGGCGGGGCTCAGTTCCGGGGTCTCCACCTGACTCTCCTGATCGTGCGGGCGGCACAGTGTGCCACGGCTTGCGGTACTACCAGCGGCTGTCGTTGCCACCGTCGGTGAGTCCGAACAGGCGGGCCAGCAAACCCGGATGGCGGTTGCCGCTGATCAGCGTGCCGTCATCCTGGTGCAGCTTCAGCGTTGCCAGGTAGGAGGTCGTGGCGGACAGCCGCCGGGCAAGCTGTTCGGCGATGGCCAATGCAATGGCGGGCCGGTCACGCACCGCCTGTTCGGCGTGCTCGATGACATGGAAGACACTGTCTTCCATCGCCACCAGCGTGGCTGTCGCGGGCACGTTGAGCACCGCTGAAATCTCGCCGAACAGGGCGCCGGCCTGTTGTACACGCGCCACTTCGACACCGGAACGCATGACCCGCACCGCGCCCTGTCTCAGCACGAACAATCCGCTGTTCGCCGCGCCCTCCTCGAGAAACGTGTCACCGGCGGCGACACGCCGCTCCGGAAACGACCGACAAAGCGTCAGCAGGCTGCTCATGGTCCGGCTCGTCCTTGTGCACGGAAAGCGCAACCTTATCACCGGCCATTCGGCCCGGCATGCGCTTGAGCGCACGCCGGGCCGAATCGCAGTCAGCGGCGCCGAACTCCCGCCAGCGCCAACAGCAGCAACAGACCACCGAGCCCCCAGGCACCGGACGAGCCGGTGGGCGCGGTGGAGCCCCCGGACCCGCTGACCGGATCACCCGCCTTGGGGCTGACCTGATCGGCTTCCACCGACGACGCGATCGGGCTGGAACCAGCACCGTCGATGGTCAGCGTCACCGTCCACTGCCCCCCGGGCGCCAGCGCCTCCAGCATGTACTGCTCGGTCGCCTTCGTGACCTTGCCGACGGGCTCGGTAACGTCGGATTCGGCCTGGGTCACGGTCGCCCCGTCGGGCAGCGCGACATCCAGCACCACGCCGGTGGCCGGAATCGCCGCATCGGCGGGCAGGCTGATCGTGGCCGTGTAGGTCAGCGAACCGCCGGAGGCTCCGGCCGAGGTTTCGAGCTCCAGAACCGGGCGACGCGAAACCGCCTCATAGGCGTCGATCCTCCCGAATCCGGAGGTGTTGTTGGGAATGTCCGCGTCCGTCGTTCCGCCACAGGTCTCGCCGTGGAGGATGGGCACGGCGGTGTTCTCGATGATCGAGCGCACGTCATCGACTCGCCCGATCAGCCTGGGCTCGGAGGACAACAGAAGGGCAACCAGACCGGCCACATGCGGGCCGGACATGCTCGTCCCGCTCAGCGATGCATATTCGCCATCCAGATAGGCTGAAACCGTGCTCACGCCCGGCGCGACCACGTTGGGCTTGACCCGCATGGACAGGTCGGTGAGGACCGGACCGCGGCTGGAAAAGCTCGCCATGGCGTCCTCGACATCCGTCGCACCCACCGTGAACGACTCCTCGTAGACCGCCAGCGGGAAGGCGATGGTGCTGCACACATCTCCGTCGTTGCCGGCCGAGACAACCTGCACGATGCCCGCCGCCTTGGTCGCCTGATTGACCGCATCCAGGACCGGCGGCGCGCAGCCTTCCAGACATCCCCAGGAGTTGTTGACGACATCCGGGGCCATGGCGGGATCGGCGCCTGCCGGATCGTCGATCGGATACGGCGCGATCATCCACTCCATGCAGTCCATGTATGTGGGCACGGTGCCGAGGCCGACCACCGGGTCCAGCAGCGAACGACAGCCAATCCATTGCGCACCCGGCGCCATGCCGATCTGCATGCCATTGCCGTCGTCACCCACCATGGTGCCGGTGGTGTGCGTGCCGTGGCCGTTGGAGTCGCAGGGTACGCCGGTATCGGGGCAGAACAGATCGGTCGCACCGAAGGCGTTGCGCCAGTTGTAATCGTGGCTCGCGGTTCGGGTCTGCGGATCCCAGCCGCGGTACTTCTCCTGCAACGCCGGGTGGGTCCACTCGACGCCGATATCATGGTCACCCACGACAATCCCCTGGCCGGTGAATCCGTCGGCCCACACCTCGGGTGCCCGCACCAGGGCAACGCCGGCTTCCACCGCCTTGTGCGGCGCGGTCTTTCGGGTCGCGGCTGTCACCGGTGCCGGAGCCTTGAGCGGCTGCAACCAGTGAATGTGCGTCACCGAACTCAGCCGCGCGATGGCCTCGATGTCGGTGAACGTGCCGGTGACGGCGATGCTGTTCGCAATCCAGAAAGCGCGGTAGTCCACGCCGCGCGCGTCGAGCAGCGCTCGCAGTTCGGCCTGGCTGTCGACCGCAACCTGCTGGAGGGCATTGACCACGAAGCGCCCTTTTTCCGCCTTGTCGTCGATCGCCGCCGCGGGCGACAAGTCGGCGCGGGCATCCAGCTGCACCATGAACTCGGTCCGCGTCAGCGTCAGCAGTTCTTCCAGCAGCGGCTGGTCCACCTTCTCGCGCCAGTCGACATCCAGCGCCAGCGCAGGACCGGACACGAGCAGCCATGCCGCGGCCACCAGGCCGCCACGGATCAGTTTCATCGAATTCCCCAGTTCTTGTTTGTTGATGGAGCGCGAGCGCTGTCTCTCAGCAAGAAGCTTGCCGGAAAACATTCCCACCGTCTTCCCGCTCGCGGATTCTGACCGTGCTTGGCACACTGCGGAGCCACCTCCACCGAGCGCGCGGATGAGCTACCACACGACGCCTGACCCCGATTGCACCGGCGTTGACGGAAGCATTGAGCTGCTGATCGAAGGACAGCCGCGCGATCTCGGCGGCTTCACCGTTCGACGGGTGTTGCCCTCATCGCGGCGCCGCATGGTCGGGCCGTTCATCTTTCTCGACGAAATGGGCCCCTCCGATCTTGCGCCAGGCCAGGGGCTCAACGTACGACCGCATCCGCACATCGGTCTGGCGACGATCACCTACCTGTTCGAGGGAGAGATCCTGCACCGTGACAGCCTTGGCTCGCTTCAGGCCATTCGTCCGGGCGCGGTCAATCTCATGACGGCGGGTCGCGGCATCGTGCACTCCGAGCGTCCCGGATCGGACCTGGGCAGCCAGTCGCGTCTGCATGGCATGCAATCGTGGATTGCCCTGCCGGACGAACAGGAAGAGTGCGAGCCAGCGTTTGCGCATTACCCGGCGGATGCCATACCGACCGCCCAACTGGACGGAGGCCTCGCACGCATCATCATCGGCGAGGCCTTCGGGCAGCGCTCCCCGGTACAATGCCCGGCCCCCGCGCTCTACGTGGAATGCCAGCTCGATGCGGGCGCCACGCTGCCCTGCCCCAGCGCCCCCGAACTCGGCATCTACGTCGTCCGGGGTTCGGTGAGAATCGGCGATCAATGTTGCGAGCCCGGCACCCTGGCGGTGCTGGAACCGGGTCGCCAACAGGATGTCTGCGCCGTCACCGATGCGGTCGTGATGGTCCTCGGCGGCACCCCGGTCGGGCCGCGCCTGATCTGGTGGAACTTCGTTTCCAGCGACGCAAACCGCATCGAAACCGCCAAGCGGGACTGGACCGAGCGCCGCTTCGCCGATGTCCCCGGTGATGACGAGGAATGGATTCCGCTGCCGGCGCTCTAGGGAAGCACCTTGCCAGCCAATCAGAGCTGTGACGTCACGTACCGCAGAATCTCGACGACCTGGCTTGGCGTCTGCGCCCAGGCGAGCGCCGCGGCATCTACCTCTTTCAGCGCGTGCACCAGGGCATCGTCGTGTAGCGTGATGTAGGGCTTGTCCAGCGCCGCGCAGTAACCGGCATCGAAGGCCGCATTCCACTGCTTGTACTTGTCGCCAAAGCGCACGATGGCGAGATCACATTGCTCGATCAGCGTCTTGGTGCGAATGGCATTGACGCGGGCCGACTGGTGATCGCGCCAGAACGGTGCTTCGGGCTTGCCGAGCATGTCGCCGGCGGCGTCACTGGCTTCGTGGTCGGTCACCGGCGAGGCGAAATTCACCGGCAAATCCTCCGCGCCGGCGATGATCTGCTCACGCCAGTCGGTGTGGATCTCTCCGGACAGGTAGACGTTCCATTCCATGGTAGATATCCGTTAGAGAATGTAGCGAGAAAGGTCTTCGTCCTGCGCAAGCACCGATAGCGTCTCGTTGACCAGCGCGGCGTCAACGGTGACCACATCGCCGGCGCGATCCGGCGCCTCAAAGGACAAGGTCTCGACCAGGCGTTCCATCAGCGTGTGCAGGCGACGGGCGCCGATGTTCTCGGTGCGCTCGTTGACCTCGCTGGCGATCTCGGCGAGCCGGCGCACGCCATCCTCGGCGAAGCTGACTTGCATGCCCTCGGTGCCCAGCAGGGCGGCGTACTGCTCGGTGAGCGAACAGTCCGGTTCGGTGAGAATGCGCAGGAAGTCGTCAGCGGTCAGTGCGGACAGTTCCACACGGATCGGCAGCCGACCCTGGAGTTCCGGAATCAGGTCGCTGGGCTTGGA
Organism: uncultured Abyssibacter sp.; assembly: GCF_964000955.1. Taxonomy (NCBI): domain Bacteria; kingdom Pseudomonadati; phylum Pseudomonadota; class Gammaproteobacteria; order Chromatiales; family Oceanococcaceae; genus Abyssibacter; species uncultured Abyssibacter sp. The sequence goes on along the minus strand of NZ_CAXFCL010000162.1, from coordinate 2,290 downwards.
CAGGTGGAAAGCCCCGGAGGCGATGAACAGGATGTGGTCGGTCTTGACCATGCCGTACTTGGTATTGACGGTGCAGCCTTCGACCAGCGGCAACAGGTCACGCTGCACGCCCTCGCGGGAGACGTCGCCGCCGACCACGCCGTCGCGCTTGCAGACCTTGTCGATCTCGTCGATGAAGACGATGCCGTTCTGCTCGACGTTGCGCACCGCGCTGGCCTTGATCGATTCCTCATCGACCAGCCGCGCGGCCTCCTCGTCGGTCATGACCTTCATCGCCTGCTTGACGGTCATCTTGCGCTTGCGGGTGCGGCCCTTGGACAGGTTCTGGAAAAGTCCCTGCATCTGGCTGGCCATTTCCTCCATGCCCGGCGGGGTCATGATCTCCACCCCGGGTGCGGCCATCTGGATCTCGACCTCGATTTCGGTCTCGTCCATCTGGCCTTCGCGCAGGCGCTTGCGAAACACCTGCCGCGCCGTGCCGGTTTCCTGCTCGCGGGTCTCCGAACGCTCGCCACCGTACTCCTTCGGCCTCGGCACCAGGGCGTCGAGCACACGTTCCTCGGCGGCCAGTTCGGCCTTGGGCCGGGCGGCCTGCATCGCGGTCTCGCGCTCCATCTTCACGGCGGCGTCGACCAGATCGCGGACGATGGAATCGACCTCGCGGCCGACGTAGCCGACCTCGGTGAACTTGGTCGCCTCGACCTTGAGAAACGGCGCGCGCGCCAGCTTGGCCAGACGCCGGGCGATCTCGGTCTTACCAACGCCGGTCGGCCCGATCATCAGAATGTTCTTGGGCGTGATCTCACCGGCCATGCGCTCGTCGAGTTGCATGCGGCGCCAGCGGTTGCGCAGCGCGATGGCAACGGCGCGCTTCGCCTCGGACTGCCCGACGATGTGCTTGTCCAGTTCCTGGACGATTTCACGCGGGGTCATGACGCCCGACCCCGGCAGGGCGGTAGTGATGTCGTTCATGCGTCCAGTACCTCCAGCGTCAGGTGGTCATTGGTGTACACGCAGGTGTCCGCGGCGATCTTCATCGCGCGCTTGACCACTTCATCCGCGGGCAGGTCGGTGTTGTCGACCAGCGCCCGCGCCGCCGCCTGGGCGAACGGTCCGCCGGAGCCGATGGCGATGGCGTCGAACTCCGGCTCCATGACATCCCCGGTGCCGGAGATCATCAGCGAAGCCGTGGTGTCGGCGACCAGCAGCAGCGCTTCCAGGCGCCGCAGGGAGCGGTCGGTGCGCCAATCCTTGGCCAGTTCGACGGCGGACCGCACTAGGTTGTCGGAGTAGCTTTCCAGCTTGCCCTCGAAGCGCTCGAACAGAGTGAAGGCGTCGGCCGTGCCGCCGGCGAATCCGGCGATGACCTGCTCGTTGTAGAGGCGACGCACCTTGCGGGCATTGCCCTTGATCATGGTGTTGCCCATGGAGACCTGGCCGTCTCCACCAATGGCGACGCGATTCCCGCGCCGCACGCAGAGAATCGTCGTACCCCTGAATTGTTCCACGTTGCATCCGTGTCTCGATCGTTGCCCCAATGTCGGGACGACGTCGGCGGGTTTCAATGCGTACGCGGGATCAGTCCGCCATCGCGACCAGCCATTCCGCGCGGGTCGCGGCGCAAAGCCAGGCATCGCGCCGCTGGCCGTCGCGGAACAGGCGGTGGTGCAGCCGCGCCTCGCGCCGGACGCGCAGGGTGTCGGCCAATGCGAGGCTGGCGACGTTGTCGCAATCGATGATCAACTCCACGCGCGCCAGCGCATGCTCGCGAAACGCCAGCCGCAGCAACCGGGTCACGGCCTGGCGTGCCACACCACGCCGCCACAGGTCGGAGCGCACCCAGTACCCAGCCTCGCTGGTGGCATGCAGCATGTCGATCCGGTGCAGCCCGCAGACACCCAGCACCCGCCCCTCGGTATCGACCATGCCGTAGTTGAACTCCAGCCCGGCGCCACGCAGCACGGCGGATCGGGCCTGGAATGCGCGCTGATCCCTCAGCGAATACTCCGGCGTCAGCCAGTGCATCCAAGGCGACAACGCGGCGCGACTGGACATGACCGCGTCATAGGCCGATTCGACGGAGACATCCTCCACCGGCTGCAACTGGATGGACACGGGATCCGACATCGGTGGCATGGTAGACGACGTCACGGAATGGTCACGGAGCGCAGGTAGATTTCTCAGGTTTGTTCATCCGTCTCCAGCCCATCGAATCATCATGTCCGAACTGACTCTCGCCACGACCTCGCGGCGCTCTTTCCTGCGATATATCTTCCTGACGGCAGGCGCC
>NZ_CAXFCL010000161.1:0-6968 GCF_964000955.1 uncultured Abyssibacter sp. | reverse complement strand
CGAGCAGTACGTCGCCGAGCATTCGTCGCTGCTGTCACGGGTCAAGTCCGGTTCGGACTCGATCATGGCGCTGGAGGCCGAGGCTTTCTGAGACCAACCGGCGTAGTCCAAAAAGCCGCGGCCCTGTCGCGGCTTTTTCGTGTTCGCCCACATCGTTGGATTTACGATATCGCCTGGCACGGAATGCGCCTATGATTTCGCTGATCATTCTGGGGATCGCGTCATGACTCAATCACGGCAGAAATTCATGCTCAAGATCGACGAGGCGCGGGCCGTCGTCGAACTCTCCGAGATGACGGTGTCGGCCAGTCATCTGCGGCCCGGGCGCCGGGAAGGTGATGATGTCCTCGAAGATCCCGTGATGTTTCACGCGCTCTGGCTGGAGGACGATGACGGTTACGATCACGAACTGTCGCTGGAGCCCGGTCTGTTCGACGCCAAGGTGGGTGACACGATTCACACCCGGGTGCTCTCGGATGGCAAGGTGATCCGTTTCCTCAGTCTGGTGAACGCACGCACGGGCCAGCGGGTCACCGTCAATTCTCTCAGCAGCGCGGTTGTGGATTGTCATCTCACGGAATCCCGCGGTGAGATGGTCGGCCGCATCTCGCTGGCTGCCCTCGGCAGCCTCGTGGCGGCTTACGTGCTGTCTCTCTTGTACGTGGTGAACTCGTGGATGCAGTTTGCGGCGACGGCCGCGGTGATCTGGATGGCCATCAGCCTGCTGCTGCTCCGTTCGCGCCGTCGTCGTGTGCAGCGCTGGTCGGATGAGATCGGCGGTGCGCCCGACCTGTCCATCGGAAAGAAAGCGCTATAGCGAGATTGCCGGAGCCGCCGGGCCGCGCGCTTCGTCAGGGACATGCGCAGAGGGTGGCCGCGTGCGCCGGATCATTCATATCGACATGGACGCGTACTACGCGTCGGTGGAACAGCGCGACCGGCCTGAACTGCGGGGCAAGCCAACGATCGTCGCCTGGCGTGGGCCCCGTTCCGTCGTCTGCGCCGCGTCCTATGAGGCACGCGTCTTCGGTGTGCGTTCGGCGATGCCGGCGATGCGCGCGGCGCGCCTGTGTCCGGACGCCGAGTTCATCGCCCCGGACTTCGGGCGCTACAAGACCGTTTCACGCCAGATCCACGCGATTTTCCGACGCTACACCGATCGGGTCGAGCCACTGTCCCTGGATGAGGCCTATCTGGACGTGACCGAGCAGCGTGGCGGTCTGGGCAGTGCAACGGAAGTTGCCGAGGCGATTCGGGCGGCGATCCGGACGGAGCTGCTGTTGACCGCGTCGGCCGGTGTCGCGCCGAACAAGTTTCTGGCCAAGATCGCGTCGGACTGGCGCAAGCCCGACGGATTGTTCGTAGTGCCGCCGCAGCGGGTTGAGACCTTTCTGGAACCACTGTCGGTCGCGAAAATTCCCGGTGTCGGCAAGGTCACGCAGGCGAAGCTGGAGGCGCTCGGCGTCCGTACGGTCGGCGACCTGAGGCGTGGTGATCCGCTGGTGCTGCACCGCCATCTGGGCCAGGCCGCCGAACGCCTGATGGGTCTGGCATGGGGGCGGGACGACAGCCCGGTGCGCACGGAGCGGCGTCGCAAGTCCTTGTCCGCGGAAGACACCTTCGGGGACGATCGTCCGCTGTCCGCGCTGGCGCCGGAGATCACCCGTCTGGCCGAGAAGGTTTGGCAACTGGCGGAGCGCGAGGGATACCGATCGAGGACGGTGATGCTCAAGCTCAAGACCCGGGACTTCGTCACGCTCACGCGTCAGCAGACCCTACCGTCACCGCCGGACTCGCTGGCCACGTTCACCGCCAGCCTGCTGCAGCTGCGTGAACGGGTCGATCTGCCGGCGGGGACGCTTTATCGGCTGGTGGGTGTCGGGTTTCAGCAGATGTCGGAAACGCCGCGCTCCGCCGCGCAGTCCCTGCTGTTCGACGCCGCGACGGTGGCGATTCGGTAGACTTGACGGCCTGCGGGCCGCGAACCGGGGCCTGTTTGCACGATTTGTATCGTCGAAATCGTGCAGGCGGACCCCGAAGGCTTGTCTGGCGCGGCCAACCCGTACCCAATCTCAGGACATCATGCGAATCATTCTTCTTCTGGCCGCGGCTACGGTGGCGGCATGCGCGAACCAACCACTTCCCATCATGCAGACAGCCAGCAATCCGCTGCTTCAGCCCAGTCCGTTGCCCTACGAGTATCCGCCGTTCGACCGGATCAAGCCCGAACACTACATGCCGGCCTTCGAGGCGGGGATGGCGGAGTCGCTGGCCGAGATCGACGCCATCACCGCCCAGGACGCACCTCCGACCTTCGAGAACACGATTGTCGCGATGGAGCAGGGTGGAGAGACGCTCGGTCGGGTGCAGTCGATCTTCTTCAATCTCGTCGGCACGCATGGCACCGATGACTTGCAGGCGATCTACGGGGAGATCTCGCCGAAGCTGGCGGCTCACCAGGACAAGGTCTTCCTGAACAAGGCCTTGTTCGATCGGGTCGACGCGCTTTACCAGCAGCGCGACACGCTGGACCTGGATGACGAATCGCGCCGTTTGCTGGAGCGCTATCACGTGAATTTCGTCCGCGCCGGAGCCCGTCTGGCGGCGGACGAGCAGACACGGTTGCGCGAGATCAACACCGAACTGTCACGCCTGACCACGCAGTTTCAGCAGAACCTGCTCAAGCACACGAACGAGCTGGCGGTGGTGGTCGAGGACCGCGCGCAGCTGGCGGGTCTGTCGGACTCGGCCATCGAGGCGGCCGCGGGAACCGCGCGGGATCGCGGTATCGAAGGCTACGTGCTGACCCTGCAACTGCCGACCTTGCAGCCGCAGTTGGCGGAACTGGAAGACCGGGCGCTGCGCGAGCGAATTCATCGCGCCTCCATCCAGCGCGGCAACACGGATGGTGCTTTGGACAACCGTCCGGTGTTGCGCGAGATCGTCGCGCTGCGGGCGGAACGGGCGCAGCTTCTGGGTTACGACACGCATGCCGACTACGTGCTTGCCAACGCGACGGCGGGTACCGCCGATGCGGTCAACACGCTGCTGGCGAAGCTGGCCAAGCCCAGCGTGGTCAACGCGCGCAAGGAAGGCGAACGCCTGCAGCAGGCGGTTGACGCGGCCGGTGAATCCTTTGACCTCAAGGTCTGGGACTGGCCGTACTACCGCGAGATCGTGCGCAAGGCCGACTACGATTTCGACCAGAGTGCGCTCAAGCCGTATTTCGAGATGGAGCGCGTCCTGACCGATGGCGTGTTCTTCATGGCCGAGAAGCTCTACGGCCTGCGTTTCGAGCGCCGGGATCATCTGCCGAAATACCACCCGGACATCACCGTCTACGAGGTGTTCGAGGACAACGGGGCGGCGCTGGGGATCTTCGTCTTCGACCCGTTCGCCCGCGACACCAAGCGGGGCGGGGCGTGGATGAACAGCTACGTGCAGCAGTCGCGCCTGCTGGGCACTCGTCCGGTCGTGGCCAATCACCTCAATGTGACCAAGCCGGCAGAGGGTGAACCGGTGTTGCTGTCGCCCTACGAGGTGAACACGATGTTCCACGAGTTCGGTCATGCGGTGCATGGCCTGCTTTCGGACGTGCACTACCCCTATTTCTCCGGTACCGCGGTGCCGCGTGACTTCGTCGAGTACCCCTCCCAGGTGCACGAGATGTGGGCGTTCTGGCCAGAGGTCATGGAGAACTACGCGCGTCACCACGAGACCGGTGAGCCGTTACCGCAGGAGATGATCGAGCGCTACAAGTCCACCGAGCAGTTCAACCAGGGCTACGACTCCACGGAGTATCTGGCCGCCTCGCTGCTGGATCAGGCCTGGCACCAGTTGACACCGGATGCGATTCCCGAGGATGTCGAGGCCTTCGAGGCGGCGGCGTTGGAGCAGGCCGGGGTGGCGCTGGAGCTCGTCCCGCCCCGGTACCGCAGCACCTACTTCGCTCACGTGTTTTCCGGAGGCTACTCGGCGGGTTACTACTCCTACGTCTGGTCCGAGGTGCTTGATGCCGACACGGTTGCCTGGTTCAAGGAAGACGGTGGCCTCAGCCGGAAAAACGGTGATCGCATGCGCTACGGCATCCTGGCGCCCGGGGGCAGCGTCGATGCGCAGGCGATGTACGAAGCCTTCCGTGGCCGACCCGCCGAAATTGCGCCGTTGCTGGAGCGTCGTGGTCTGACCGCGGAGTAGGTGCGGAATCGGTCGGGAGCAGTGCGTCCCTAGCGCTTGCCGGGGCGTTGCCGGCCGGCCCACTGGATGTGCCGTTGCACGCCGGGGTCGGCCAGCAGGTCCGGCAGGGTTGCGAACTGCCGGCCCAGGGTGACCTCGTCGAACCGGCGATGCAGGAAGCGATGGCATAGCCGGCAGATCCAGATGCCGCGCTGGTGCATCTCCTCGCGGGAGTGGCGTTTGGCGAACCAGGGCCGTCGATGCACCTTGCGCGGGATCAGGTGATGAAACTCCAGCCGGGTCTCGCGCTGGCACAGCTGGCAGGCGTGGTCGGTCGGTGCGGGCATGAGTCGATTGTAGGGCCTCGAGTCTCATCGGGTTGTCATGTTCCGCGGCTAGGCTCCGGGTTTCTCCGCCCGTCGTGGGGGGAGCGTCCCCCTTGCCCGGAAACGTTGATGCGTCACCTCTGCTGCCCGGCACTCCTCCGAAGCCCGGTTGTTGTCCTGAACCTGTTCCTGGTTGCCTGCGGCACCAGTCCGCTTCCCTCCAATCCGGTCACCGATGCACCGGATGAGCCGGATCCCGTGAACCCGCTGCCGGCATTGCGAACGGATCAGGTCATCGTCGCGCACCGCGGGGCCTCCGGCCACGCGCCGGAGCACACGCTGATGGCCTACGATCTGGCGCTGGAAATGGGCGCGGAATACATCGAGCAGGATGTGCTGCCCACCGCGGATGGTGTGCTGGTCTGCATCCACGACGACACCCTGGATCGCACGGCGCGGGGCCCGGAGGAGAACTGCACCGGCAGGGTTGGCGACAAGACGCTGGAGCAGCTGCGAACCTGCGACTTCGGGTCCTGGTTCAACGAGGCCTACCCCGATCGCGCCCGCGACGCCTACGTCGGGCTGCCGATTCCGACGCTGGAGGAGGTGTTCCAGCGTTATGGCAACGGTCCGGATGTTCGTTACTACATCGAGATCAAGCCCAATACCCGTCTGGGTGGCAGTGTTGAGCAGACCTTGCTGGACCTGCTCCACGAGTACGACCTCCACGCCGGTGCGGTGGAGCATCGTCAGGTCCTGGTGCAGTCCTTCATCCCGACATCGCTGCTGACCATGCGGGCGCTGGATCCCGACATTCCGCTCATCCAGCTCTATGCCGTTGGTGCGACCGCCACCGCCGCGCTGGCATCGAACTACGCCTTCGGTATCGGGCCGAGTTCGTCCGAGGTGAGCCCCGCCCTGGTCGAACTGGCCCATTCTCTGGGCATGGCCATTCACCCGTACACCATCAATGGAGAAGACGATCTGGCGGCGATGGCGGCCATGTGCGTCGACGGCTTGTTCACCAACTTTCCGGACCGGTATCGAGCGGTGCTGTCGCAGACCGACTATGGCTGCCCCGCGCCCATTCGCTGATCGGACGGACACTTCAATTGCCGCCGGCCCCCGGGCGCGGTACTTTGGCCGACACCAACAGAACGCCAAGGGGAATCTGCATGCTGACCGTTCATCACCTGGAGAACTCGCGGTCGCAGCGTGTGCTGTGGTTGCTGGAAGAACTGGGTGTGGACTACGAGGTCAGGCGGTACCAGCGGAATCCGAGTACCTCGCTGGCTCCTCCGGAATTGCTGGATGTGCATCCGCTGGGCAAGTCACCGGTGATCACCGACGGCGATGACGTGGTCGCGGAAACCGGGGCCATCATCGAGTATCTGATCGATACTTACGGTCAGGGCAAGCTGCTGCCATCCGATCCGATCGATGTGAGGGCCTACCGCTACTGGATGCATGCCGCGGAGGGCAGCGTCATGCCGCTGCTGGTCATGACGCTGGTCTTCAACAAGATCGAAACCGCACCCATGCCGTTCTTTATCCGTCCGGTGGCGAAGGGGATCGCCGGCAAGGTCAAGGGTTCGTTCATCAATCCCAGTCTCGACCGGGCTCTGGATCACATGGAGCGTTCTCTGGCGGCGACCGGCTGGTTCGCGGGTCCGACGATGACCGCGGCGGACATCATGATGAGCTTCCCGGTCGAGGCTGCGGCTGCACGCAGTGGTCTCGATGCCTATCCGAACATGCAGGATTTTCTCAAGCGGATTCACGCGCTGCCGACATACCAGAAGGCGCTGGAACGGGGTGGGCCCTACGAGTTGATGGCGTGAGCCGTCTGATTCCCGCGCCGCCGGTCCGCTGACCGTTTCTTGATCCACAACGCAGTTCGGCGTTCGTTGCCCGATATCCGCTCCAGATTTTAACGTTTGCTTCACTTTGTATTGTCAATACTGAATCTCACCCGGTTGCAGCGTCAGGCTTGTCGTTGTCAGCCTGACGGGAGTCGAATCGGCGCCAATGACCATGCTTGAACAGCTGATGGGCCAAGCCGCCGAACTGGTGCTGATCGTTGGCGCGGATCATCGGATCGTCAGGGCCTGGGGACGCGAGCCGACATCCGGTCAGTCCGCGACCGCCTTCATCCAGCGCCGACTCAGCGAGATCTGGCCCATCGACTGGGCCCGGTTCTCCGAGCGTCTCGCCAACTGTCGCGCGCACCACAAGTCGCGTTTCAACGTCGCGCTGGGCTCCGACCGCAAACGCATGCTCTGCCGCGTGCGTATCGCCGAACTCGATGATGAACATCCGGACCAGCAGGTGTTCTTCATTGACCCCCTGGTGGATGTTCCCGGAGAACGGGACGTTTCCAGTCTGGTGCAGCAGATTATCCACCGGCACCCGGACTACATCCTGATCGTCGACGATGAAGGTCAGTCGCTCGAGGCGAATTCCGCT
>NZ_CAXFCL010000160.1:0-12160 GCF_964000955.1 uncultured Abyssibacter sp. | reverse complement strand
TGGGCGACGCTGTGAAGCTGGCGCGGTTGCGGGGTCAGGCGATGCAGGCCGCGGTTCCGGCTGGCGAGGGTGCCATGGCCGCGGTGGTCGGACTGGATGACGACGCCGTACAGGCCCTGTGCGCGGAATATGCCCAAGGCGATGTGCTCGAGCCGGTGAACTTCAACGCGCCGGGTCAGGTCGTGATCGCCGGCCACGGTTCCGCGGTCGCCAGGGCCAGGGAGCATGCCAAGTCGCATGGAGCCCGGATGGTCGTGCCGCTGCCGGTCAGCGTGCCATCCCATTGTTCGTTGATGGGGCCAGCCGCCGAGGCGTTGGAACAGGCACTGGAGCAGATCGAATTGCGCAGCCCGGCCTGCCCGGTGGTGCACAACGTGACGGCGACGCCTGAGGACGATCTCGCGAGTATGCGCGCCAGGCTGACGGAACAGGTCAAGGCGCCCGTCCGCTGGGTGCAGTCGATCGAGTATCTCGCCGGGGCCGGCGGAGAATTGTTCCTCGAATGCGGCCCGGGCAAGGTGCTGACCGGTCTGATGCGGCGCATCGATCGATCATTGTCGGCTCACGCATTGGGAGATTGGAACGCTTTGCAGTCAGCTCTGAAGGACGTTGAGGAGGCAGTCACGTGAGCGAACACATGCTGAACGGACAGGTCGCACTGGTGACCGGTGCGTCGCGGGGAATCGGCGCCGCCATCGCCAGGGCGCTGGCGGAGCAGGGCGCGACCGTTGTCGGGACCGCGACCAGCGAATCCGGGGCCGCGAGGATTACCGAGTCACTCAAGCCCTGGTCCGGTAGCGGGGCGGTGCTGAACGTGACCGATGCCGACGCCTGCGAGGAACTCGTCAAGGCCGTCACCAAGGATCATGGACCGATCAGCCTGCTGGTCAATAACGCGGGCATCACCCGCGACAACATCTTTCTCCGGATGCGGGACAGCGATGTGCTCGACGTGCTGGATGCCAATCTGATGGGTGCGATTCGCCTGTCCCGGCTGGTGCTCAGGGGCATGATGAAGGCGCGTGCCGGCCGCATCGTCAACATCGGCTCTGTCGTCGGGTCCACCGGCAACGCCGGTCAGGTGAACTACGCGGCCAGCAAGGCCGGGCTGATCGGCGTGACCAAGTCGCTGGCTGCGGAAATCGGCTCGCGGGGGATTACCGTCAACGCCGTGGCGCCGGGATTCATCGAGACGGACATGACCAATGCACTCGATGCCGATACCCGCGAAAGCCTGCTGTCGGCCATTCCGCTGGGGCGTCTCGGAAAGCCGGAAGACATTGCCGAAGCGGTCTCATTCCTATGCGGACCGGGTGGCGCCTACATCACGGGTACGACCTTGCACGTGAATGGCGGTATGTTCATGCCCTAGAAGGACCAAGGATCGGTGTCGGCAAGGGCCTCAAACGGCTGTGCCGGCTCAGGCTAGCCGCGTAAAGCGGGTTCCCATACAATGGCGCGCCACGGCGCGATGACGCCGCGCTACAGCACTACTGAGGAGTTAGTTCGGATGAGCGGAATGGAAGATCGGGTCAAGAAAATCATTGCCGAGCAGCTAAGTGTCTCGGAAGAACAGATCACGCCCGAGGCCTCGTTCGTGGATGACTTGGGAGCTGACTCCCTGGATACGGTCGAACTCGTCATGGCTCTGGAAGAAGAGTTCGAGATCGATATCCCCGATGAAGAAGCCGAAAAAATTGTGACGTTCCAGCACGTCATTGACTACATCAAAGCCAACGCCCCCGACGCGAGCTGAACAGCTCGCGCCATCTCCCGGCGCTGAAGCGCCAGTTCATTTCGCCTAGCAGACGATTTCCATGAAACGACGTGTCGTTGTCACTGGAATGGGCGTCGTTTCACCGGTCGGTTCGACGGTGGAAGGTGCCTGGAAACGTGTCGTTGAAGGCCGCTCCGGCGTTCGAACCATCGACGCCTATGATGTCAGCCACTATCCGACCCGGTTCGCCGGGCTGGTCGAAGGCTTCGATGTCGACGCCTACCTGAGTTCTCGTGACCAGCGACGCACCGACGCATTCGTCCACTACGGCATTGCCGCCTCGCAGGACGCCGTGGCGCATTCCGGTCTGGACATCGCCGCCAATGCCGACCGGGTTGGCGTCAACGTGGGTTCCGGCATCGGTGGCATCGGAACGATCGAGCAGAACGCGGTGGTTCTGGAAAAGACACAGTCCATCAAGAAGATATCGCCGTTCTTTGTCCCGTCTTCGATCATCAACATGGTCTCGGGATACGTATCCATCCTGCTCGGTGCGCGGGGCCCGAATCTCGCTACGGTCTCAGCCTGCGCGACATCCGCGCACAGCATCGGCCTAGGTGCCCGGATGATCATGCACGGCGACGCCGATGCCATGATCGTGGGCGGTGCCGAGGCCGGGTCCAGTCCGATGGGGCTGGCGGGATTCTGCGCCGCCAGGGCGATGTCCACGCGCAACGATGCCCCGGAACAGGCCAGCCGGCCCTGGGATCGTGGTCGTGACGGCTTCGTGCTGGCCGACGGTGCCGCCGTCATCGTGATCGAGTCCGAGGAACACGCCAAGGCGCGCGGCGCGGAGATTCTCGCCGAGCTGGCGGGTTTCGGCATGAGTGGCGACGCCTACCATGTCACCCAGCCGGCCGAGGACGGCAACGGTGCCGCCCGCGCCATGCAGGCGGCCCTGGCGGATGCCGGCATCGGCGTTGATCAGGTCGATTACATCAACGCGCATGCGACCTCAACCAAGGTGGGCGATGTCGCGGAAACCCAGGCGATCAAGGGCGTCTTCGGCGAGCACGCCTACAAGATTCCCGTCAGCTCGACCAAGTCGGTCACCGGGCACCTGCTCGGCGCCGCCGGCGGCATCGAGTCGATCTTCGCCGTGATGGCCATCCGCGACGGCATTGTTCCTCCAACGATCAATCTCGAGGATCCCGACGACGGTTGCGACCTGGACTACGTGCCGACCACGGCGCGCGAACAGTCGGTCGATTGCGTGCTGTCGAACTCCTTCGGATTCGGCGGTACGAACGCCTCGCTGGTGTTTCGCCGCTACGCCTGATCCGGTTTCTTGAACTCGAAACGGTTGCGAATCCCCTGGGATTCGCCCTGTGATTTTCTTGCCCTGCACGCCAAACACCCCGCGTTTTTCCCGGGGTTGCTCGAAAGTGTGGCGCAGAGTTCCGGAACAGGGCGATTCGACATCCTGTTCGCGGCACCGGCCGAGCGGCTGGTGCTGGACCAGGAAGGGCTGAGCGGCCCGTTCTCCTCCTCGGCGGCGGGGTTCCTCGATGCGCTGGATGCCTGGGCGAATGACGCCCGAGCGCAGGACGCGCAGCATGCGGATCTTCCGTTCATCAGCGGATGGCTGATCTTCCTCGCTTACGAACTGCTGGCCGAGTGCGAGCCGCGGGTGCCGGTGTCACCGGATCCTTCCGGCTTGCCGGTGGCCTGCGCGCTGCGCTGCCAGGGCGCGGTTGTCCGTGAGCACGCCACGGGCCGGATCTGGATCGTTGCGGACGATTCCCGCTCGCTGAGCGACATCGAGCGTCGTCTGCAGGTCGCGTCGGCAGCGCTCCCGGTGGCGGAGCTTCCGCCGGTGGATGCCGTGGAGATCGAGGACGCCGCGCGGCTGAAGGAGTCGCTGGCGCGCATTCACGACTACATCCTGGCTGGCGACGTGTTCCAGGTGAACCTGTCCCGTGGCTGGTCCATCACGTACCAGCTGCCCCTGGAGCCCGCCGCGGTCTACCGCCGGTTGCGCGACAGCAACCCCGGGCCGTTCGCCGGTCTCTTCCGGCAGGACGATTGGGCGGTGATCAGTTCATCGCCCGAACGCCTGGTCAAGGTGGAGGACGGATGGATCGAAACACGTCCCATCGCCGGCACCCGGCGCCGGGACCTGGATGCGGATCGTGATGACGACCTGCAAGCCGAGTTGATGGCGCACCCGAAGGAGCGCGCCGAGCATGTGATGCTGATCGACCTGGAGCGCAACGATCTGGGTCGGCTCTGCGAGCCCGGTTCGGTGGAAGTGAATGACCTGATGGTGCTGGAGTCCTACGCTCATGTGCACCACATCGTCTCCAACGTGCGTGGTCGGCTGCGGCCGGGGATCAGCGCCGGACGCGGGATTGCCGCCACGTTTCCGGGCGGCACCATCACCGGCTGCCCCAAGGTGCGATGCATGGAGATCATCCAGGAGCTCGAGCCTGCCGGGCGAGGTGCGTACACCGGTGCACTGGGTTATCTGGACACGGATGGACGCATGGATCTGAACATCCTGATCCGAACCATCGTGACGCGGAACAACGAAGTCCGATTTCGCGCGGGCGCGGGCATTGTCGCCGACTCGGACAAGGACGCCGAAGTCCGCGAAATGCAGGCGAAGGCCAGAGGGCTGCTGCTGGCCCTGGGGCTCGACCCCGACCTGGGCGTGTCGTGACGACTTGCTGGGTCAATGGCGTCGAGAATGCTCAGGTGCCGGCTGACGACCGCGGTTTGCAGTTCGGCGACGGTGTGTTCCGGACCTGCCTGGTCTGGGATGGCCGTGTTCATGAACTCGAGATGCAACTGGATAGGCTGCACCGGGACGCGGATTTGCTGGGCATTCGAGTCGACAGCGACCGACTGCTGCCGGAGATCCAAACGGCGGCCGAGGCACTCGGCGAGGGCGTATTGAAGATCATGCTGACGCGTCTTCAAAGCGGTCGCGGCTACCGACCGCAGTGGCCGGCGGACGCGCGTCGCGTGCTGCTGACCGCGCCCCTCGCCGAACGCGAGGCGGGCTGCTGGAGTCGGGGCATCGGGGTGTGCCTGCTGGACCACCCCCGGGTGCAGGCGTCCCGGATTTCGGCGAGCAAGCACCTGAATCGCCTGGTGCAGGTGCTGGCGCAGCGGGCGGTTGACGCATCGGCCGCCGATGAAGCCGTACTGCTCAATGAGCAGGGGCGGGTCGCATCTGGCAGCATGTCCACGCTGTTTCTGGTTGACCACGCGAACGCGTTGCGGACCCCCGGAGTAGGCGAGGGGGCGCTGGACGGATGCACGAGGACCCTGGTGATGAATCAAGCCAACGCGCGGGGAGTGCCGGTGCGCGAAGGCGCGATCGCCCTCGACGACCTGGCGGCGGCGCAGGAAGTGTTTGTGGTGAATTCGCTGGTCGGCCTGTGGCCGGTTCGGCAGTTCAGCCACCCTGATCCGGGCACCGGCCAAATCGTGACCCGTCGGTACGATGTGCCCGGGCCGATGACCGCGGAGTGCGTGACGGCGCTGGCGCATCCATTGCTACAACGCATGCTGGCGGCGGGTGATCGATGCTGAGGGTGCTGAGCCTGACGTTCCTGGTCGCCGCCGCGGCGCTGGCGGTGCTGGCCTGGGATGTATCCGAGCGGTTGCGGGCGCCGCTGCCGATCGAATCACCTCAGATCGTTCAGTTCGAATCCGGCTCGTCGCTGTCCAGCCTGCTGCGCAAGCTGGAAGGGCGCGGGATTCTCGCGCCGGCCCGAACGACGCTTTATCTGCGCGTCTATGCACGTCTGCACGGCAGCGCGACGCAATTGCACGCCGGCGAGTACGCGCTCGAGCCTGGCATCACCGCACTGGGCCTGCTGGATCTGTTGGCCTCCGGCGATGTGCTGGAGTACAGCTTCACGATCATCGAGGGCTGGACGGTCCGCGAACTGCTGGCCGCGCTGCGTGCACAGGAGGCGATTCGCTGGACGCTGGGCGATCCCGCGCCAACGGCGGATACGCTGATGGCGACGCTGGATCTGGGTGATGCACATGCCGAAGGGCAGTTCCTTCCGGAGACTTACCGCTACGCTCGCGGCGCCAGTGATGTGAGCCTGCTGCACCGGGCTCATCGTGCAATGCGGCGCACACTGGATCAGGTGTGGGCACAACGGGTGGACGGGCTGCCGCTGAAATCGGCCTATGACGCGCTGATTCTCGCGTCCATCGTCGAGAAGGAAACGGGGCAGCCGTCGGAGCGGGGCCAGATTGCCGGCGTGTTCACCCGACGCCTGCAGAAGAACATGCGCCTGCAAACCGATCCGACCGTCATCTACGGCATCGGTGAGGCTTTTGATGGCGATATCCGGTTCCGCGACCTGCGCCGTGATACTCCGTACAACACCTACACCCGCGGTGGCTTGCCGCCGACGCCGATCTGCCTTCCCGGTCGTGCGGCTCTGGAGGCGGCGGTCAACCCGGCCGAGGGCAGCGCGCTTTACTTTGTTTCGCGCGGCGACGGTTCGCATGTGTTTTCCGATACGCTGGAAGCCCACAACGCGGCGGTCAGACGCTATCAGCTGAGACGATGATGAGAGGCCGATTCATTGTGCTCGACGGCGTGGAAGGCGCGGGCAAAAGCACCCAGATGCCGCGAATCGCCGACTGGATTCGCAAGCGCCACGGTGAGCCGGTCACGACCCGGGAGCCGGGCGGCACCCCGCTTGCCGAGCAGATTCGCGCACTGACGCTGGCGGATCAGGACGAACCGCTGCCACCGATGGCCGAATTGCTGATGATGTTCGCCGCCCGCTCGGTGCATCTGGAGAATCTGGTCGCGCCCGCGCTGGATCGCGGCCAGTGGGTGCTCTGTGACCGCTTCGTGGACTCCAGCTATGCCTACCAGGGTGCGGGGCAGGGCGGCCGTGACGAGCCGATCGCCTGGCTGGAAGCGCAGATCGTCGCGGCGCGTCAGCCGGACCTGGTGTTCATCTTTGACCTGCCGGTCGAGCGCGTCATGGAACGTGTACGCCAGCGGCAGGCCATGGACCGGTTTGACCGCGCGGATACCGGATTTCTGCAACGCGTCCGCGACGCCTATCTGCGTCGGGCCGCCGCGGACAGCTCACGCTATTGCGTGATCGACGGGGCGCAACCCGTCGATGTCGTGTCCCGTGTCATCATCGAGCATCTGGAGGCACGATTTGCTTGAGCATGGGCCGCTACCCGGTTGGCAGACAAAGCGTTTTCAACGGCTGAGCGCGCGGCTGTCCGCCGGCACGTTTCCGTCCGCGTTGTTGCTGACAGGCTCCGAAGGCGTCGGCAAGCGTCGGCTCGGAGATGCGCTCGTGCGGGCGGTTTACTGTGAGCAGCGTGGCGATTCCGACCCGGCCTGCGGGCAGTGCGGCGGGTGCCGGCAACTGGCAGCGGGCAGCCATCCGGATCTGGTGATCTGTGAGCCGGAGGAGGGGAAGCAGTCGATCACGGTCGACGTGATCCGGGAATTCTCTCGTAAGCTTTATCTGACGCCGCAAACGGCGGCTGGTCGTGTCGGCTACATGCCGCGCGCGGACCTGATGAACGTCAATGCCGCCAATGCGCTGCTGAAGACCCTGGAGGAACCACCATCCACCGCGCATCTCATCCTGATCGCGGACCGGCCGGCCCATCTGCCGGCGACCATCCGTAGCCGCTGTGAGCAGGTGAGGGCGGTGGTGGAATCCCCCGATGAGGCCGAGGCCTGGCTGGAGGAACAATTCCCGGATCTGTCCCCGGCGTTGCGGCAGCGTCTGGTCATGCAGCCGCTGCTGGCGGAATCCGCTCAGCGCCACGCCCAGCAGGAGAGCGAGATTCGCCGGCAGCTGGATATGGTCTGGTCGCAGCAGCGTGATCCCGTACTGGCCGCTGGTGAGCTTGATGACGAGCTGCTGCCTCGTGTCGGCCGCGTCATCCACAGCTGCATTGCCGATCAATTCAGGCTGCAGATGAAACAGGGCGCGTCGACCCGGGGCCGGCTGGCGATGCAGCGATTGGTCGACGCCAATGCGGCGGCGCTACACTTGAGTCAGACCAGCCAGGCGAACCTGCGTCTGCTGGCGGAAACCCAGCTGATCGAGTGGGCTCGTACCGGCCGACTGCTGACGCAGAACTAGCCGGTTACTGCATGAAGAAGACAGAGAGCGAAAACGCATGAGCGCAAGACCCGGGGGGCAACCAGGAATCCTGACCTTGTCGATCAAGGACAAGGCCGCGCTATATGTCGCGTACATGCCCTTCATCAAGAACGGCGGTTTGTTCATTCCCACGGCCAAGGACTACGTCATTGGCGACGAGGTGTTCATTTTGCTGACGCTGTCGGAATCGAACGAACGCTTGCCGGTTGCCGGCAAGGTGGTCTGGATTACGCCGAAAGGTGCCGCAAACAAGCGACAGCAGGGTATCGGCGTGCAGTTCAGCGATCAGGATGGTGGGCAAACGCAGCGCAAGATCGAGACCTATCTGGCCGGTGCGCTGTCCAGCGACAAGGCCACCAGCACGATGTAGCGTGCCCCGGATATCGGGCTAGCCAAGATTCACGTCGCGGCTGTCCAGCACCCGCACGTCGAAACCCTTCTGGGTCATGATGAAGGCAGCCACCGAGCTGCGCCGGCCGGAATCGCAATACACGACATAAGGCTTGTTGGCGGCGAGGCCGGCGAGCTTCATGCGTAGCAAGTAAAGGGGCAGGTTGCGAGCACCTTCGATGTGCCGAAGCTTGTACTCGCTGGGCAGACGGACGTCGATCAGCT
The DNA here is from genome assembly GCF_964000955.1 of uncultured Abyssibacter sp. Taxonomy (NCBI): domain Bacteria; kingdom Pseudomonadati; phylum Pseudomonadota; class Gammaproteobacteria; order Chromatiales; family Oceanococcaceae; genus Abyssibacter; species uncultured Abyssibacter sp. The sequence goes on along the minus strand of NZ_CAXFCL010000160.1, from coordinate 3,646 downwards.
CCGCACCCTCGGTGTTCACCAGATCGTCCGCGACCTCCCGGGAAATCTGTCGCGTGATCGACTGATGAAGAAGGCTGCGAAAATCCTCTTTCGACAGGCGCAGCAGGGTGCCGGCGGACATCATCGTCACCGTGGCATTACGTGTACTGTCGGCGATCAGCGCTTCCTCGCCGAAACTCATGCCCGGACCCAATTCGGCCAGCCGAATCGGCTTCGGGTGAGTTGGCGATTCACGCGTGACCAGGCAGTGGCCTCGATCAATGACGTAGAAATAGTCACCGGCATCGCCTTGCTGAACCACGACGTGGTTGGCTGGAACGTCGATGCTCTCCAGGCGCATGAACAGCGTCTGGAGATTGCCCGCGGGAATCATCTGGAACGCGGGCAGTTGCAGCAGCCGCGTCATCCAGTCATCCGTGTCCGTTGCTGCCGTGCCTGGCGTCAGTTCGTGCACCTCGAACGAACCCGTCTGGTCCCAGGTGAGCAGCACGTCCAGCAGACTGTTGTCGATGCCGATCACGGTCACCGGGCCCAGGCATCGGGCCGATACGCTGCGGGGAATCTGATGGGCAATGCGATGCTTGGCGACTTCGCTGCCGGCCTGGATGCGCTTAAGCGCCTTGCCGGTTTCATCTTCCAGCGCAACTTCACCGCTGATCAGGTAGAGGCTCTCGGTGTTGAGGTCGCCAGCGTGAAACAGGAACTCGCCGGACTTCAACGGCCGAGGCTGGGACTGCTTGAAGAGATCACGCTGGTTTTCCGGTCTCAAGCCACTGATCGGTACCAGTGCAGCGAAATCTTCGAAGCGAAGCGCCTCGGGCATCCAAGTGTCTCCAGACGTGCTGACGATATGACGGGAAAGATAGCACGGTGTCCGCCTGAAACACGCGCTTCGCGGCATCCGCAACTGCGCATAATGTATATTATGTAAAGTAATGTATCGGGCGGCACGGCGATGGTTCGCGTGGTCACGCCAGAGCCCCTCTTCAGCCGGTGTTTCATGAGTCATGCCCCGGGTTTGGGTGTTTACACGGTTTTCAATCGTGTTTCGTTCAGGTTTTGTTCAGGGCGCATGGCGGGAGTCGCCGTTTGGGGCTTCTCGAGTATCGGTGCGCCCGGTTTTCCAACACGCTTTGGGTTGTTTCGTCGTGCTACCGGAACCCTGTCACGGAATCCCATGGTTGTTCACCCGTTAACAGAGTTGAAATATTAAATAAATGTTTTATGATGCGTCTGCTTTTTTGCACAGAACCGGAGAAAGGAAGCATGAAAAAAAGCGAAGAGATTCTAGAAAAGATTCGCGAACTGGAACAGCAAGCCGAGCAAGCACGCAAAGAAGAACTGAGCGACGCGATCGCGAAAATCCGTCAGATCATGAGCGACAATGGAATCACCATTGCCGATCTGGATGGTCGTCGGAGTGGTCGCAAGAGCGGCAGCAATGGCAGCGGCAAAAAGCGTCCGCCGAAGTTTCGGGATCCCGCGACCGGGAATACCTGGGCTGGTGTCGGCCGTGCTCCGAAATGGATCGTGGAAGCCGAAGCGGCTGGAAAGTCCCGCGACGATTTTCGGATCTGATCCGCAGTCAGCAGAACGCTTGCTTGTCTGACGCCAACCGCCTTCAGGCAAGCAGGCACAAAAAAGCCGAGGCGCGTTGCACCTCGGCTTTTTTAATGGCTCACGACAATGTCGCCGCCGTATTTGGTGCCGACGCCCGGAGTCGAACCGGGACACCTCTCGGTACTGCCCCCTCAAGACAGCGCGTCTACCAATTCCGCCACGTCGGCATGAGAATGAGACGCTGATTGACGTTTGTCCGGCCAGCGTCTCCGAGGGCGGCGAATTGTAGTAATCCGCCGTTCAAAAGAAAAGCGCTACTCGGGAATCTCCTCGGAGGGCTCTTCCGCTGCCGGCGCCGGTTCTTCGGGAACGCTCTCGGTTGCGGGCGCTTCCTGCGAAACGCGGTCGACCACGCTGCTCGATTCGTGACGCTGGCTGACCAGATAAGCCAGGGACAGGCTGACCGCGAAAAACAGCGCCGCGGACACGGCCGTCGCGCGCGACAGGAAGTTCGCGGAGCCCCGGGCTCCGAAGACCGTACCGGAGGCGCCACTGCCGAAGGCGGCGCCGGCTTCGGCGCCCTTGCCCTGCTGCAGGAAGACGAGACCGATAATACTCAACGCCAGGATCACCTGGACGACGACCAAAACTGTATACATGATTGAATTGCGTGATCAGGATGCAGCGGATGCGATGCCGAGAAAGTCCTCTGCCTTCAGAGACGCCCCGCCAATTAACCCGCCATCCACATCGGATTGAGCAAAGAGTTCCGGCGCGTTGCCGGGCTTGACACTGCCTCCGTAAAGAATCGGAAGCACGGCGGCAATTGTAGCATTTTGGAGGGCAACCTGTTCCCGCAGAAAGGCGTGAGCGGACTGGGCCTGTTCCGGGGTGGCCGTCTTGCCGGTTCCGATGGCCCAGACCGGCTCATACGCGACGATGGCGTCCTGCAAGGTCTCGACGCCGTGCATGTCGATGACGGCGCTCAGCTGCGCTTTCAGCACGGCTTCCATCTGGCCCGATTCACGTTCTTCCAGCGTTTCGCCAACGCAGAGAATCGGAACCAGCCCGGCGTCATGAGCCATGCCGAACTTCCTGGCCACGGTTTCGTTGGATTCCCCGTAAAGGCTGCGCCGCTCGGAATGTCCGACGATTGCGTACCAGCAGCCAATGTCGCGCAGCATCGTGCCGCTGACTTCGCCGGTGAACGCGCCGGATTCGGCCTGGTCGGCCAGGTTCTGTCCGCCTACGTGGATTTCGGAATCCCCGAGCGTGCGAACCACCGCATCCAGATAAGGAAACGGCGGGCAGAGAATGAGTTTCGCCTTGGAGTGCTTTGCGCCCGCCGCGATTTCCTCGGTGAGGTTTTCAGCCATTGCGAGCGAGCCGTTCATTTTCCAGTTGCCGGCAACAATCGTGGGTCGAGTCATGGATTCATCTGTCCTTGCTGGTATTCAATTCGGTATGGGTTTCAGGCCGCGCTTGCGTCGCGGACCGCCTGAGCAATGTGTTCGGCGTGATGCTTGACCGAGGTGCCATCCTCCCCTTCCACCATCACCCGGATCACGGGTTCCGTACCGGATGGCCGCAGCAGGACGCGTCCGGCGTTTTTCAATTCGGACTCCACCTCGCGTTTGGCCGCCTGTACGGTCGCTGTATTCAGAATACTCGTCGCGTCACCATTTTCGAGTCGGACATTCACCAGCAACTGCGGGTAAAGGTGAATCGGCTCGATCAATTCCTCGAGGCTGCGGCCCGAGTTCGTGATTACTGCGAGCACCTGCAACGCCGTGACAATGCCATCGCCGGTGCTCGTACGGTCCAGGCAGATCACGTGTCCGGATGATTCGCCGCCGATCAACCCGTCGTGGGCGACGAGTTGCTCCATCACGTACCGATCTCCGACCTTGGCGCGCACGAACGGGATCCCCTGCTCTTCCAGCGCCTGCTCCACACCGAGATTGCTCATCAGGGTGCCGACCACCGGGCCACGGAGCTTGCCGCGTTGCTTGCGTGACGCGGCGATGATGTAGACCAGCTGGTCACCATCGACCACCTGGCCGTCGCGCGTCACCATCATGCAGCG
>NZ_CAXFCL010000159.1:0-5270 GCF_964000955.1 uncultured Abyssibacter sp. | reverse complement strand
GAAGACCTACGGCTTCGTCACCGGGCGCGACCGCCACCTGGACTGCCCGGCGGTGTGGGACCTGATCAAGCGTCCCGAATGGACCGAACGCCTGGCGCAATTGCTGGGCCCGAATCTGTTGCTGTGGCGCTCGCAACTGTTCCTGAAGGAGCCGGGCGCACCCGAGGTCACCTGGCACCAGGCCAGCACCTACCTGTCCGAGGAAGGCTACAAGGCGACGCTGTGGCCGGCCGACCGCGACGAGCTGTTCCAGCTCACCACCTGGATCGCGTTCGACGACGTGGATTACGACAACGGCAACATGCAGTTCGTCAAGGGCTCGCACCGCCGCATCAACACGGCGCGCATCGGCGCCAAGGACGGTGGCGGCTTCGCCCGCACCCGCTTCAAGCTGGAAGCCGACATCACCGACGACAAGGTTGTCAACATGCCGATGCAGGCCGGCCAGTTCGTGATCTTCAGCGAACGCTGCATCCACGGTTCGCCGCCGAACGCGTCACCCGACCGCCGCCGCTGGGGCATGGCATTCCGTACCATCAAGCCATCGGTCAAGGTCTACGACACGGAGCTGCGTCACCACGTGATGTACCTGCGCCAGGAGTACTCGCTGGAGAACTGGGGCGCGGTGGTGCTGCGTGGCGAGGACGATGCCGGCGTGAACCGCCTGACCGACCCACCCTCCGCCGACGCCGCCTCACCAGCCGAACCGCCGCTTCAGGCGGCAGGCTGACCTTAAACGGCCGCGGCGATCAGGTCGCGGTGGGCTCCGATGCCGGCTCGGCCTGCGTAGGCTGTCCACTGGTGAAGCGCCACTGCTCTGGCCACTGGTGGAAGTCCATGTACTCCCGGGCCGCGCCCTTCTTGCCAAAGTCGATGTAGTCGTCGTGCGAGTCCACCAGACCGCGCGTGTTCTCGTCGATGATCACCGGCTCGCCCGGCGCGCTCAGCATCCCCTGGATGCGCAGCCGCCAGATCGCCGGCGACAGCAACTGACAGAGATCGAAGAACGTGTTGGTGCGATTGACCGGACCGACCGAGGTCCAGCGCGTGGCCACGCCGATGGAACGGTCCGTGACGTTGTTGATCGCGTGCCATTGCCACGGCGGGTTCAGCAGGATGTCACCCGGTTCCAGCACGGCCTCGTAGCGCGGGCAGTAGCGCTGTAGCGGCGCGTACTGCTCCAGGTACTCCGGGGTGTATTCCTGACGTACGAACGACGCGCAGAACAGGAAGAAGCGGTTTAGCGCCGGATACATCAGCCACAGATAATCCGGATGGACGAAGGTCCATTTCTTCTTGCCGTACACCTGAAAGAACAGGTTGGTGTTGCTGGCCGAATGCGCCTCGGTGCCCGTCGTCGGATGCACGCCGAGAAACAGCTGAGCCCCGAGAAACATGGTCCGTCGCCCGCCCATGTGCTGGGTGTAGGACAGGCAGTCCAGATCGTCGAACAGCTCCGGGTTGTAGGAGAAGATGCTCGCGCTGTTGTGGATATAGAGCTTGCGATCCGTGCCTTCGCTGGCGACTACATCGGCGAAGCTGCCCACCGAGTGCTCGTTGCTGTTCTGCTCGATGATGTTGACCTTGAAATCGCCGTAGTGGCTGGCGAAATACTCGGGCGTCCAGCGCTGACAGGCTGGCGAATCCGCGGCGCCTCCTTTGATAATCACCGGGGTTCCGGTGCGCACGTAGCGCTTCCAGAATTCACGCGGCTCCAGTTCTCCCGGACGGACCGTGGCGATCGGGATCGGCCGACCGTACTGCACCGGCGCGCCGGATGCCTCCAGCCGGTGCAGGATGCGATCGTGGACCCGCTTCATCCAGCTCTGATAGGCGAACTGGTCCTTGGCCAGGTAGCGAAGAATCAGGATGGCCTTGAACTGGAGCTTGTTCCAGTAGCCGATGTCCAGCTTGATCGGCGGCGGCGTGGCCGAGATCGATGGTCGGAAGAAGGTGCGAAGAAACAGGCCATGCGTGATCACGACTTCCTTGATCACGAACAGCAGCAGCAGTCCCAGCCCCGCCGATCCCCGCAATACCACCTGGATCACCGGACGCTTGCTGTCGCCTTTGCGGCGCATCACCGGCCGCCTTCCCATGGTTGCCTGCATGACGTGCTCCCTGTCAGCCCCGATTGTGGGATCAGAAGACCAGCACAATTCGCGCCACGTCGGCGACGCCGGGCACGCATTTCGCGTACACCGTCACAATCGTCGTCGGCCGGACGGCGAAAACGCCGTGCTAGGCTTGGCATCGAAGGCCGGCCCGGACCTTTCATCCACGCTGGAGTTTCCGCCTCATGACGCTCGCCGACATCCTGCTGGCCGAAGACTATCGACCGACCGTTGCCGGACGTCTCGCCGACGCCGTCGCCGGGGAGATCGCCACGCGCTCCGGACTGTCCGGAATCGGGTTGAGAACCGCCCTGAAAATGGCGGAGGCACGCCGGGGCGAGCCCGTGCTTCCACTGCTCATCGATCGGCTGCTGCCGGAGTTCTGCACGGTACTGGAGCCGCAATTCGAGGCCTTTCTGGCCAGCGGCCGGGACAGTTTCGGCGCCTATCTCAGCGAGCGGCAATCAGAGGTCACGGAAGCGTTGCTGTCGGTGACCGACCGTCGCATCGAACACACCCAGCACGACGCGCTCAAACAGTTCTATCCGCAGCTGCGCACCACCATCCATAACGAATTCGCAGCCACCATTCCGGAGATTGGTGACCTGGTTCAGGCGCGTCTCGATACGACCGCAGCCGGCTGACGGAGCCCTGCCGCGCCGTCAGGCGGCCAGCAGGCGCAGGAACTGGTCGGTGGTTTCGTCGGCTGGAAAGTAAGCTTCGACACGCAGCTCGTCCGTGGTGATGTCCAGTGGCGTGCCGAAGGTGGTGAGCGTTGTGAACACGTTCAGCTCCAGATCATCACGCACGAAGCGCACCGGCAGCACCGGCGCCGGTCGGTAGCCCCATTGAGTCAGCGTCCACTCAGGACGCATTCCCGGATAATCGCTGACGACGGTCACCAGTTCGCGCAATGCCACACTGCCCGTGATCTCCGCTTCGCGGTGTGTGCGCGCCATGAGTTCCGCCGCGACCTCATTCCAGTTCCCGATGTAGGGCCGCAGACCTTCCGGGTGCAGCACCAGCTTGAGCAGATTGCGCTCGCCGTCCGGTCCCACTCGATTCCACAGCGCATCAGTATCGCCGACCAGCGCCAGCAGGCGCCCCATCGCGGCGTTCGCCTGCAACAGATTCCAGGCACGGTCGGCCACGGTGGCCGGAAATGGCTCGTGATGCGTGAGCATCATGTCCAGCGCCCTGCGCACCGCCTCCATTGACGGATCCTGCAACGCGGTTTCGGTATGAACGGGCGCGAAACCCGCCGCGGAGAGCAGCAGATTCTGCTCGCGCATGGGAATGTCCAGGGCCGCGGCGAGCTGACCGACCATCTCCCGGCTGGGCTGCGCACGCCCAACCTCCAGGAAACTGATGTGCCGCTGGGACACGCCCGCGGTCATCGCCAGCTCGAGCTGCGACAGCTTCCTCGCCGCCCGCCAGTTCTTGAGCTGCCGGGCAAATCCCGTCTGCGTATCGGTCTGGCTCAATGCCATCACGGTCTCCTCATGTTCTCCGCCTGCACATGCTCGCCCGCAATCCGCGCCCGGACAATGACCTGACAGGTAGTTGTCGCAACCGCGAGCACGATGGATCGTCATCACTCGCTCAACGGAACCGACACCATGAACTGGAAACTGATCGTGCTGCTACTGATGTCACTGGGCTTCGCCGCACTCACCGGCTTCAGCCTGTCACAGGTGGGCTATTTCGGTATCTGGCAGGCCGGCATCGACAATCCCGGCTCGCTGCAAGTCCTCGTCGACCTGGTGATTGTCTGTGGCCTGGCTATCGCCTGGATGATTCACGACGCCCGATCGCGCGGCGCCGCGGTATGGCCCTATGTGCTGGTGACCCTGGTCGCCGGCTCGTTCGGACCGCTGGCCTACCTGATCGGCCGGGAGCTGGGCGCACGTCAGGCCCTGCGGCCAGCACCGCGACACGGATGAGTGACGCCGTGCTGGCACGGACGGTCGCGGCCGTGCTGATCCTCACCGGCGCGATTCATCTCGCGCCGGTGACCGGTCTGTTCGGAGCGGACAGGCTCAAGGGACTGTACGGCGTGGACGTCAGCGGCGCGGCGGAGCTGGAGTTGCTGCTCCGGCACCGCGCCGTGCTGTTCGGGCTGCTGGGCGCCTGCCTGGTTGCTTCGGCGTTTCGCCCCGAGCTGCACGGGCCGGCCCTGATTGTCGCGCTCGTCAGCGTCGGCAGCTTCCTGTGGCTGGCGGCGCCCGTCGACGCCCTCGCCCCAGCGCTGCGACGCGTTCAACTGATCGACTATGGGGTGCTGCTGGCCCTGCTCGTCGCTGGCGCCATGCACGCATGGCGCCTGTGGCTGCATTGAATCGGCGGCGTCAGGCGGCGGAATCGATCCCGCCGTCGTGCAGGTCCTGCACCCGGTAGACGGTGACCTGATCCCGGTAATCCATCGCCATCGCGGTCGCCTTGGCGGCGGCCAGGGTCGTGAAGTACGCGACCTTCTGCGTCACCGCGGCGGAGCGGATGGAATGGGATTCCTCGATGGCCTTGCGACCCTCCGTGGTGTTGACCACGAACTGGATCTCGCCATTGACGATCATGTCCACGCAGTGCGGACGGCCTTCCTTGACCTTGTTGACCGAGCGGCATTCCACGCCGTGTTCGCGCAGGAATCGCGCGGTGCCATGCGTCGCCACGACCTCCATGCCATGCCGGATCAGGCTTTTCGCCAGATCGACGGACTGCGGCTTGTCGGCATCGCGGACGGAGATGAACACCGCGCCCTTGCCCGGAATCGCCACGCCGGCGCCCACCAGTGACTTGGCGAAGGCTTCGGCGAAGTTGCGACCGATGCCCATGACCTCGCCGGTGGACTTCATTTCCGGACCGAGGATGGGGTCCACGCCCGGGAACTTGGCGAACGGGAACACGGATTCCTTGACCGAGAAATACTCCGGCGCGTCGATGGACTGGATGCCCTGTTCGTCCAGCGTGCGCCCCAGCATGCAACGCGCGGCGATCTTCGCCAGCGGATGCCCGGTGGCCTTGGACACGAACGGCACGGTCCGCGAGGCTCGCGGGTTGACCTCGATCAGGTAGACCTCTTCGTTCTTGACCGCGAACTGGGCGTTCATCAGGCCGACCACGCGCAACGCGCGCGCCAACGCCTGAACCTGTCGGCAG
>NZ_CAXFCL010000158.1:0-3790 GCF_964000955.1 uncultured Abyssibacter sp. | reverse complement strand
TGGAGCGGGTGAAGGGAATCGAACCCTCGTATGCAGCTTGGGAAGCTGCCGTTCTACCATTGAACTACACCCGCAGCACCGAGGGTTGCCCCCCGGTCATGCGGGCGTAGTTGGCCCGAGTCCGTGCGGTTCGTCAAGCACATCGAACCCGCTTTGGTCACAGGAACTCCTGGGGCTTGATACCCTCCAACCCTCCGGGTGGAGGAGACCCGTCCGATCCATTTCGCGCAGGGATGTCGCATGGCAAAACCGTTCAAGATCGTACTCGTCATTCTGAGCCTGCTGGTCACACTGGTCGTAGTGGCCGCAGTCGGTTTGGTCATGACGTTCGACCCCAACGACTATCGCGACGACATCGAACAGGCCGTCGAGGACACGACCGGCCGGGATCTGAGAATGACCGGCCCCCTGAGCCTGTCGATCTTTCCCTGGCTGGGCGTCGAAACCGAGTCGGTGTCGCTGGGCAACGCCGAAGGCTTTGGCAACGAGGCATTCGCCGAGATCGGCTACTTTGGCGTCAGCATTCGCCTGTTGCCGCTGCTGAGCAAACAGATCGAGATCGGCACGGTGCGGCTGGAGGGCATGCGCCTGAATCTGGCGCGCGGCGAAAACGGTCGAACGAACTGGGATGACCTGATCGAGGCGTTCAGCGACGAGGACGGCGAAGCCGAAGCACCGGTCGAGGAGCCGGCTCCGAGCACGGAAGGCGGGTTCGAGATCACCGGTCTTTCGGTGGAAGCGGTCGAGATCGAGGACGCCGCCGTCAAGTGGACCGATGCCGCCGCCGGCCAAAGTGTCGTACTCAAGGGTTTCAACCTGTCGACCGGCCGCATTTCGCCGTCGGCGACACACCCCGTGCCGTTGTCGATGAATTTCGTCGTCGAGGTCCAGGAGCCCAAGACCACGCTGAGCATCGATCTGGTGACGAAACTGGTCGCCGATCTCGACGCCAGCCAATTCTCGGTGGAGGATCTGCGCCTGGAAGGCACGGCCGAGGGCGCCGACATTCCCGCCGGCAAGCAACAGTTCAATCTGGCGGCCAATATCAACTTTGACCAGGAAGCCGGCGTGCTGAAGCTGGCCGACCTCGTCCTGCAGGCCGCGGGCGTCACACTGAACGGATCGCTGGACGGCTCGGGCCTCAACTCCGACAGCCCCAGCTTCAACGGACAGATCACCTCCCAGACGATCAACCCGCGCACGGTATTCCGCTCGCTGGCCATCGACCTGCCCGAGACGCAGGATGAAACCACGCTGAAGTCGGCCGGCCTGGATGCGCGCTTCTCCGCGACCACCCAATCCGCGGAACTGCGCAAACTCACGGTCACGCTGGACGACACCACGCTGACCGGCACCGCCGCAGTCAAGGACTTCGAGACCATGGCGCTGGCGTTCGACCTCGACGTGGACCAGTTCAACCTGGATCGCTACCTGCCCCCGTCCAGCGAGGAGGAGGATACGGGCTCGGACAGCGACGAGAGCACCGGCGACATCAACGACATCGAGTTGCCGCTGGACGCGTTGGAAGGCCTGAACGTCGACGGCCGTTTCGCCATCAAGACGCTGGTCGCGTCCGGACTGACGTTCGACGACGCCACGCTGATCGTGAAGGGCAAACCCGGCCAGCCACTGCAACAGTCACTGACCGCCAAGGCCTACGGCGGCGATATCAGAATCGACAATCGCGTCGCTGGCGCGGCAAGCCAGGCCCCCAGCTACCGCTTCCAGGGCTCGCTGGACCAACTGCTGTTCGGCGACCTGCTCCAGGATCTGGTCGACAAGGACTGGCTCCAGGGCAAGGGCCTGGTCACCTACGACCTGACCAGCCAGGGGCGCACGGTCGGTGATCTGCGCAAGCACCTGAGCGGCACGTTGAAATTCGGCTTGTCCGACGGCGCGATCAAGGGCATCGACATCTCACGCGTGCTCACCGCCGCCGAAGCCAAGCTGCGCGGGCAGTCGGCCGATGCGGAATCGGGTGGCGAGACTAGGTTCAACAAGTTCGGCGGCTCGATGAGCATCAAGGACGGCGTGGCCAAGACCACCGATTTCAGCGCGGGCGCCGACAACCTGAACGTCACCGCCACCGGTTCCGTCAATCTGGTTGCGATGACACTGGACTACGCGCTCAAGCCCGTGCTCACCGCCGCGCCCAGCGACTCCAAGCTCGGCGCGCTGGTCGGCAAGGCCATTCCGGTGACGGTGACCGGTCCGGTGACTAGCCCCAAGATCGGCATCGACATCAAGGGCCTGCTCAAGGCCGAGGCGCAGCAACGACTCGATGAGGAGAAGGCCGAACTCAGGGAAAAGGCCGACAAGGAAAAAGAACGCCTGCAGGAGAAGATCGACGAGGAGAAGGAGCGCGCGCGTGACAAGCTCCGCGACAAGCTCGGTGGTTTCCTCAATCGCAAATCGGACACGAGTTCTGAACAATCCGACACTGATTCGACTGACGGCGGCAGTTAGCGCGCTCGGGCCGGGACTCGCGGCAGGGGCGGATGTTCAGCGGCTGAACGTCGAACATGTCGGCGCCCGGCATACCATCGAGATGACCGTACAACTCGATGCGACGGCGGCCGACGCCTACGCCGTGCTGACCGACTTCGCCAATCTCACCGAGATCAATCCGGCGGTGCAGCGGGCCTCGGTCCGCAGCCAGGAAGGCCCGACCGAGGCGGTACTGGAAACCGAGGTCCAGGTCTGCGTGCTGTGGTTCTGCAAGCAGCTTCAGCAGGTCCAGGACATGCAGTGGCAACCCCTGGAAAACGGCGGCGGCACGCTGATGGCCGACGTCCGCCCGGACGAGAGCAATCTGCGCTACGGTCATGCCCAATGGCGTATCTGGACCTGCGAGTCGCGCAGTTGCCTGTCCTTCGTCGCCGAGATCGAACCTGACTTCTGGGTGCCACCGCTGATCGGCCCCTGGGTGATCAAACGCAAACTGGAACAAGAGGCCCTGCAGACCTCGGAGGGGATCGAACGCCTTGCCAAGCAGTTACGCTGACCGGTTGCTGGCCTGGTTTGACGACCACGGCCGCAAGGACCTCCCCTGGCAACACCCGCAAACGCCCTACCGCGTCTGGATCTCGGAAATCATGCTCCAGCAGACCCAGGTGAGCGTGGTCATCGGCTACTTCGAACGCTTCATGGCCCGGTTCCCGACGGTGGCGGACCTTGCCGACGCACCCACCGAAGACGTGCTATCGCTATGGGCCGGCCTCGGGTATTACGCCCGCGCCCGCAACCTGCATCAGGCCGCCAGACAGGTCGTCGCCGAATTCGGCGGCGAGATGCCATCAACCGTGGATGCGCTGGAGAGCCTGCCCGGCATTGGGCGCTCCACCGCCGGCGCCATCGTCTCCATGGGTTTCGGGCAGCGGGCCGCGATTCTCGACGGCAACGTCAAGCGCGTGCTCGCGCGCCACGCCGGCGTTGAAGGCTGGCCCGGCCGCTCGCCGGTCATGAAGGCGCTTTGGCGAGAGGCCGAATCCAGATTGCCCGATGGCCGCCACGGCGATTTCACCCAGGCCTCCATGGACCTTGGCGCAACGGTCTGCACGCGGCACCAGCCGGCCTGCCTGCTTTGCCCCTTGCAGGATGACTGCGTCGCGCGGCTGACCAATCGCATCCCGGAGCTGCCTGCCCCCAAGCCTCGCACGCATCGACCCAGACGCCGCAGCTTCGTCTGGCTGATCCGCGACACCGAGAACCGTCTGCTGCTGCACAGACGCGCACCGACGGGTGTCTGGGGCGGTCTTTGGTCGTTGCCCGAAACCGATTCGCTGGACTG
>NZ_CAXFCL010000157.1:0-13815 GCF_964000955.1 uncultured Abyssibacter sp. | reverse complement strand
GCCTGCGTGCTCAATGTCAGCCCCGACCACATCGACCGGCACGGCACGCTGGAGCACTACGCGGCGCTGAAGGCCCGGATCTATCGAGGTGCTCGGCGCGCGGTGGTCAATCTCGACGATCCGGCCGTGCTGTCCATGCCGACGCCGGCCGTTCGCCGCAGCTTCAGCGCGCGGTCGGCCGCCGACTGGGAGATTCGCCAGCAGGCCGGGCAGTGGATGCTGTTCCGCCAGCAGGCGCCGTGGATCAGCGCGAACGAGTTGCGGCTGGTCGGCGTGCACAACCTGTCCAATGTCGCGGCGGCCCTGGCCCTGCTCGAATCCGTCGGCGTCGAGCCGGACAGCGTTCGCGAAGCCCTGATCGGCTTCCGTGGATTGCCCCATCGCTGCCAGTGGGTGGGTGAATGCGATGGCGTCACCTGGATCAACGATTCCAAGGGCACCAACGTTGGTGCGACGCTGGCGGCGCTGCAAGGCGTGAAACCGCCGATCGTGCTGCTGGCCGGCGGGCTCGCCAAGGGCGGTGATTTCCGGCCCTGGAGTGAACCGCTGGCCGAGCGCGGGCGGGCGGCCATTCTGTTCGGTCGTGATGCCGGGCTGATCCGGGCGCAGCTCGACGGCAGTCTGCCGATTCATGTCGAGCCGGATCTGGCTGCGAGCGTGCAACGGGCTCGCAGCATCGCCCAGCAGGGCGACACCGTGCTGTTGTCCCCGGGCTGCGCCAGTCAGGACCAGTTCCGTGACTACGTCGAGCGTGGCGACCGGTTCATCGCACTGGTCGGGGCGGGGGGTGACGCATGTCCCGCCTGAACCTGACGATGCTGCGGCCGACCCTGCAGGGGCGGTACACGGATCAGTGGTTGCTGGGCTCCGGCGCGCTGCTGCTCGTGTTCGGTCTGACCATGGTCGCCTCCGCGTCGGTCGCGGTCGCCGAGCGTCTGACCGGAGACATGCTGTTCTACTTTCGCCGTCAGCTGGCATTTGCCGGGGTAGGCGTCTTCGGGGCGCTGGTCATGTACAGCGTGCCGATGCGTTACTGGTCCAAGGCGGGCTTCGCGCTGCTCGGCGTCGGGTTGCTGCTGTTGCTGCTGGTCCTGATTCCCGGCATCGGTCATGAGGTGAATGGCGCGCGGCGCTGGCTGGACCTGGGTCCGGTGAACCTCCAGGCCTCCGAGGTGGCGCGGCTTTGCATCATTCTCTACCTCGCCAGTTACGTGACCCGGCATCGCGCGCAGGTCCAGACGCGGATTCGCGGGCTGCTGCGGCCGGTGCTTCCGCTGGGCGTGGCCGCCGTGCTGCTGCTCGCCGAGCCGGATTTCGGGTCCACGGCCGTGCTTCTGGCTGTTGCCGCCGTCATGCTGTTCCTGGCCGGCGCCAAGCTGTTGCACTTGCTGATTCTCGGGTCGGTCGGCGTCGGCACGCTGGCCATGCTGCTGGTGTCCTCGCCCTACCGCCTTCAGCGTCTGGCGAGTTTCCGTGACCCGTTCGCCGATCCGTTCAATGGTGGTTTCCAGCTCACCCAGTCGCTGATCGCGATCGGGCGGGGCGAGTGGACGGGCGTCGGGTTCGGCAACAGCATCCAGAAACTGCTCTACCTGCCGGAAACCCACACCGACTTCCTGTTCGCGGTGATCGCCGAGGAGTTGGGGCTGGTCGGTGTCGTCGCCCTGATGGCCGTGTTCGGCGTGCTGGTCTGGCGCGGTTTTCTGGTGGCGCAGACCGCGGCGGCCCGCGAAGACTATTTCAGCGCCTACGTCGCCTGGGCGATTGCCGCCTGGGTCGGCCTGCAGGCCTCGATCAACATCGCCGTGAACATGGGTGTGCTGCCCACCAAGGGCCTGACCATGCCGTTCATCAGCTACGGCGGCAGCAGCCTGGTGGTCACCTGCGCGTCGCTGGGACTGCTGCTGCGGGTGGATCGCGAAAACCGTATAGCGGCCAAGGCCGATGGTCCGGCCCGGTCCGCGGGAGCAGCGCGATGAAGGTCGCGATCGCTGCCGGCGGCACAGGCGGGCACGTGTTCCCGGGACTCGCCGTGGCCGAACGCCTGATGGAACTGGGCCACGAAGTGGTCTGGTTTGGCACGCGCCAGGGTTTCGAGGCCAGGATTCTCGAGCACAAGCCGATCCCTGCGCGGTGGATCACCATCGCCGGTGTGCGTGGCAAGGGTGCGCTGACGCTGTTGCAGGCACCGCTGCGATTGCTGCGCGCCGTGGTTCAGTGCTGGCGTCTGCTGCGGGATGAGCAGCCGGACGTGCTGCTGGGCATGGGTGGTTTCGTCGCCGGTCCCACGGGCCTGGCGTCGTGGCTGCGCCGCGTGCCGCTGGTGGTCCATGAACAGAACGCGGCGCCGGGCATGACCAATCGCGCGCTGTCACAACTGGCGACGGTGACCTTGCAGGCCTTTCCCGGTGCACTGGCGGATGCCGAGGTCGTCGGCAATCCGGTGCGCTCGGTGTTCGCCGCGCTGCCGGCGCCGGCGCAGCGTCAGGCGCCGGACGGACAACGGCCGCATCTGCTGGTCGTCGGCGGCAGCCAGGGTGCGAAGGCGTTGAATGAACTGGTCCCGGCGGCGCTGGGGCTGATCGAGCCCGATCTGCGCCCGGTCGTGACTCACCAGGGCGGGCGCACGCTGCATGTGGCCGAGGCCGCCTACCAGCAGGCGGCTGTCGAGGCGACCACGCAGGAATTCATAGACGACATTGCCGCCGCCTACGCGGCCGCGGACATCGTCGTATGCCGTTCCGGTGCGCTGACCGTGGCCGAACTCGCCGCGGCGGGCTGCCCGTCGATTCTCGTCCCGTTCCCGTTCGCGGTGGACGATCACCAGACCGCCAACGCGGCCTATCTGGCCGATGCGGATGCGGCGATCCTGATGCCGGAGGCTTCGTTGACGGCCGAGACGCTGGCCGCCGCGCTGAAGCCCCTGCTGGGCGATCGCGGCCGGCGTTTGCAGATGGCCGAAAACGCGCGCCGCATGGCCTGGCCGGATGCCTGCCAGCGGATCGTCGATGTCTGCCTGGACGCCGGAGGTGCCGCATGAGGCGTCTCAGCGTCGTGGATCAGCCGATGCGCCGGGTCAGCCGCATTCACATGATCGGCATCGGCGGGGTCGGCATGGCCGGCATCGCCGAGGTGCTGCTGAACCTGGGCTACCAGGTCGCGGGCAGCGATCTGCGCGTGTCGCCGACGGTCGAGCGTCTGCGCTCGCTGGGCGCCGAGATCGCGATCGGTCATGCCGCCGAGAATGTGGCGAATGCGGATGTCGTGGTCACCTCCACGGCGGTCGATCCGGAGAACCCCGAGGTCGTTTACGCGCAGGAGCACAGGATTCCGGTCGTGCGGCGGGCCGAAATGCTCGCCGAGCTGATGCGCTTTCGCTATGGCATCGCGGTGGCCGGAACCCACGGCAAGACCACGACCACCAGTCTGGTCGCGGCGGTGCTGGCGGAAGGCGAACTGGATCCGACCTTCGTGGTCGGCGGCAAGGTGCTGTCGGCTGGCGCGAACGCGCGGTTGGGCGCCGGTCCGTATCTGGTGGCCGAGGCCGATGAATCCGATGCGTCGTTCCTGCATCTGATGCCGCTGATGGCCGTGGTCACGAACATCGATTCGGATCATCTGGAAACCTACGGCGGCGAATTCGGGCAACTCAAGCGGACCTTCATCGAATTCATTCACCAGCTTCCGTTCTACGGATTGGCGGTGCTTTGCGTCGATGATCCGGTGGTCGAGAGCCTGTTGCCGGAGTTCGGTCGCCCCTACCTGACCTACGGCCTGAGCGAATCCGCCGATGTTCGCGCCAGCGATGTGCGGATCGACGGGGCGGGCAGCCACTTCGATCTGCATCTGCCAAACGCGGATGCGGCGTCACGCATTCACCTGAATCTGCCGGGCCAGCACAACGTGCTGAATGCGCTGGCGGCGGCCGCGGTCGCTCACGAGCTGGATGTCAGCGCCGAGGCGATCGGCCGCGCGCTCAGCCGGTTCGGCGGGATTGGGCGGCGCTGCGAACGGGTCGGGGAGATGGCCGTGGCGGGTGGTTCGGTGATGCTGGTCGACGATTACGGCCACCATCCGCGCGAGGTGCAGGCCACGCTGGCGGCGATGCGCGCGGCCTGGCCGGACCGGCGCCTGGTTGTGGTGTTCCAGCCACATCGCTACACCCGCACGCGCGACTTGTTCGACGATTTCTGCAATGTGCTGGCCGATGTCGACACGCTGGTGCTGAGCGAGGTGTATTCGGCCGGTGAAGCGCCAATCGCCGGCGCCGACGGACGCGCGCTGGCGCGCGGCATCCGGGCTCGCGGCAAATCGCAGCCGATCTTCGTCGAGTCGATCGCCGAAGTCCCCGACGTGCTGGAAGACGTGTTGCGGGCCGACGACGTGCTGCTGACGCTGGGCGCCGGAAACGTGGGCGGCCTGCCCGGAACATTGATGTCCCGCTTCGGGGGTGCCGCATGATGTCGCCCCTGCGAGGCGAGCTGCGGATCAACGAGCCGCTGATGCGCTACACGAGCTGGCGCGTCGGCGGGCCCACGGACCGCTATTACAAGCCGGCCGACGGCGATGATCTCGCCGAGTTCATGCATCGGCTGCCAACCGAGGAATCGATCCTGTGGATCGGCCTCGGCAGCAATCTGCTGGTTCGCGACGGCGGCTTCCGCGGGACCACGGTCAGTATTCATGGCGTGCTGGATACGGTCCGGCGCATCGATGACACGCGGGTGTTCGTCGAGGCCGGCGTGCACTGCGCGCGTCTGGCCAAGCTCGCGGCGAGCTGGGGACTGGCGGGCGCCGAGTTCTTCGCCGGTATCCCGGGCACCATGGGCGGCGCGCTGGCGATGAACGCTGGTGCCTGGGGTGGCGAGACCTGGTCGGTGGTGCGCAGCGTCAACGTGATCGGTCGTGACGGCACCACCCGCACACTGGATGCCGATGCGTTCGAGATCGGCTACCGCAGTGTGACGCCGCCGGAGCCCCATCTGTGGTTCGTCGCCGCCGAGCTGGAATTGCAGCCCGACGCCGATGGCGGCGCCGCCGAGCGGATTCGTACGATGATTGCCGAGCGCAAGGCCAAGCAGCCCGTGGGCAAGCTGTCCTGCGGGTCGGTATTCCGCAATCCGGCCGGCGACCACGCCGCGCGCCTGATCGAGGCCGCGGGGCTCAAGGGGCTGCGCATCGGCGATGCCGAGGTGTCGACCAAGCACGCCAACTTCATCATCAACCGTGGCCACGCCCTGGCGGCGGATATCGAGACGCTGATCGGCAAGGTGCGCGACACCGTGCGCCGCAGGTTCTCGGTGGAACTGATTCCGGAAGTGCGCATCATCGGGGAGGCGGCATGAACGCGGCGCTGCCCGATCCCAAGGCGTTTGGTCGCGTCGCCGTACTGATGGGTGGCTGGTCCGCCGAACGCGCGGTGTCGCTGGATTCCGGCACCTGTGTGCTGGACGCGTTGCTGGCCGCCGGGGTGGACGCGCACCGCGTCGACCCGCAACCCGCGGATCTGCTGGGGCTTAGGGCCGCCGGCTACGATCGCGCGTTCAACATCCTGCACGGCACGCCTGGCGAGGACGGCATCTTGCAGGGCGCCTGCTCGTTGCAGGGGCTGCCGGTGACCGGCAGCGGCTTGCAGGCCAGCGCGAATTCGCTGGACAAGGGCGCGACCAAGGCACTGTGGCGCCAGGCCGGTTTGCCGGTCGCCGACGATGTGCTGTTGCGCAATCCCGGGGATGCCGACATCGATGCCATCATCGATCGGCTTGGCCTGCCGGTGTTCGTCAAGCCGGCCTGGCAGGGCTCCAGCGTCGGCGTGGCTCGGGCCGCGGATGCGACCGGCCTGCGCAAGGCCATTGCCGCGGCCGCCGAGCATCCCGGTCCCGTGCTGGTGGAGGCGGAGATCCGCGGCGCCGAATATACGCTGGGCGTGGTCGGAAGGACGTGGCTGCCGCCGATCCGGATCGAGGCTGCCTCCGGTTTCTACGACTACGAAGCCAAGTACATCTCCGACGACACGCGCTACCTGATCCCCTGTGGTCTGGAGGCCGCGGCGCAGACGCGGATCACGGCCCTGGCCGCCGAGGCCTATCAGGTGCTCGGCTGTTCCGGCTGGGGTCGGGTGGATCTCATGGTTGGCGAAGACGGGCAGCCGCGGTTGCTGGAAGTGAACACGACACCGGGCATGACCACGCATTCGCTGGTACCCAAGGCCGCGGCCGCCTTCGGCTGGTCGATGGAAGAGCTGGTGCTGCGCATTCTGGCCGCGACGCTGGACGTGGCGCCGTGAGCGTGGCGATCGACGTGCTTCGTCCGGTGCGGGACGCCGCGGTCGATGCGCCGAGGCGCCCGTGGTTCGGCACGCTGATGCTGGCGCTGGTGACCGCGCTGGTCGTGTTCTGGGTGCTGGCCAGTCAGTCCGGGCCGCTGAACCTGGAGGTGCACGGCGTGGCCGCATCCGATCCACAGACCGTGCGTGCCGCGACCATCGGTTATCTCGATACCGGCTTGTTCAAGGTGTCGCCCACGGCGATTGAGCAAAGCCTGGAGGCGCTGCCGTGGGTGGCGTCGGCGCAGGTGTCCCGCCGGTTTCCGGATCGCCTGACCGCACGGGTGATCGAGCATCAGCCGGTCGCTCGCTGGGGCGATGCCGCATTGATCGCGGCGGACGGACGGATTTTCTCGCCGCCGGCCGAGAGCTGGCCGGCCGGGCTGCCCAGGCTGGACGGCCCCGCCGAGTCGCGCCAGGAAATGCTGGAGCAATGGGCGGTGCTGATGCGCACGCCCGCACTCGGTGACATCGGGCTGGCTGCGCTGGCCATCGACGATCGTGGCGCCTGGACCGCGGAGCTGTCCGATGGCGTGGTGCTGCGCCTCGGCCGCGCCGGCATCCCCGAACGCATGCAGCGCTTCGCCGGCCCTGTCCGCCGTGCGCTGGCGGATCGCTGGGACGAGGTCGCCACGATTGATCTTCGCTACACGAACGGATTTGCAGTGGGCTGGCGTGAACCCGCGCAGACCGCAGAGAGGAACTGACGCCATGTCGCGAAAACTTCAGAAGGAACTCATCGTCGGGCTCGATATCGGCACCTCGAAGGTCGCCGCCATCGTTGGCGAACTGAACGATGAACGGGTGATCGAGATCATCGGCATCGGCACGCATCCATCCACCGGAATGAAAAAAGGCGTGGTGGTCAACATCGAGTCCACCGTGCAATCGATCCGCCGGGCGGTGGAGGAGGCCGAGCTGATGGCCGGCTGCCGCATCCAGTCGGTGTACACCGGCATTTCCGGCAGCCACGTCAAGAGCCTGAACTCGCACGGCATCGTCGCGGTACGCAGCAAGGAGGTCAGCGAGGCCGATGTCGACCGCGTGATCGATGCCGCCTGCGCCGTGGCCATCCCGGCCGATCAGAAGACCCTGCATGTGCTGCCGCAGGAATTCGCGGTGGACGACCAGGAGGGCATCCAGGAGCCGATCGGCATGTCCGGCGTGCGTCTGGAAGCACGCGTGCACATGGTCACCGGCAGCGTCTCGGCCGCGCAGAACATCCACAAGTGCGTGCTGCGCTGCGGGCTGGATGTGGACAAGCTGATTCTCGAGCAGCTGGCGTCCAGCTACGCCGTGCTGACCGACGATGAAAAGGATCTGGGCGTCTGCATGGTCGACATCGGCGGGGGCACCAGTGACATCGCGGTGTTCCACAAGGGCGCGATCCGCCACACGGCAGTCATCCCCATCGCGGGCGACCAGGTCACCAACGATATCGCCGTGGCCCTGCGCACGCCGACGCAGCACGCCGACGCGATCAAGATCAAGTACGGCCACGCACTGCCGGAAATGCTGGAGCGCGACGAGCAGATCGAGGTCGACAGCGTGGGCGACCGCCCGCCGCGTCGCCTGTCACGGCTGACGCTGGCCGAGGTGATCCGCCCGCGCTACGAGGAGCTGTTCCTGCTCATTCAGCGCGAGCTGCGCCGCAGCGGCTTCGACGAAATGCTGGCCGGGGGGGTCGTGCTCACCGGTGGCAGCAGCAAGATGGCCGGCGTGGTCGAGCTTGCCGAGGAGGTCTTCGATCTCCCGGTGCGCTTGGGCATGCCACACACCGTACAGGGGCTGACCGACGTCGCCCGCAACCCGCAACACGCCACTGGCATCGGGTTGCTCATCTTCGGGCAGAGAAATCTCCCGCATTACACCGGACAACCCGAAGGGTCCGGTTTCGCACAGGTCTGGGAACGCATGAAGAGCTGGTTCCAAGGCAATTTCTGATCGACTTCTAGGGGCAACACAGAGGTACCACACCATGGCTGAGATCTTTGAACTCATCGAACACCAGCCGAATCGTCCAGTGATCAAGGTCATGGGCATCGGCGGCGGCGGCACCAACACGGTCAACCAGATGGTTGAAGCCGGGATTCAGGGTGTCGAATTCATTTGTGCCAACACGGACGTGCAGCATCTGGATGCTTGCTCGGCCGACACCATCCTGCAGCTTGGCTCGGGCGTGACTCGTGGTCTGGGTGCGGGAGCCGATCCCGAGGTGGGCCGCGCAGCGGCAATGGAGGATCGCGAGCGGATCCGCGAGACCATCGAGGGCTCCGACATGCTGTTCATCACCGCGGGCATGGGTGGTGGGACAGGCACCGGCGCCGCGCCGGTCGTCGCGGAGATCGCCCGCGAGCTGGAAATCCTCACGGTGGCTGTCGTGACCAAGCCGTTCCCGTTCGAGCGCAAGAAGCGCATGGACGTGGCCGGCCGCGGCATCGAGTCGCTGGAAGGCCTGGTCAACTCGTTGATCGTGATCCCGAACGAAAAGCTGCTGTCGGTTCTGGGCAAGAGCGTGACCGTCAAGAGCGCGTTCAAGTCGGCCAACGACGTGCTTCACAACGCCGTGCAGGGCATCGCCGAGCTGATCACCGCCGGTGGTCTGATCAACGTCGACTTCGCCGACGTCCGCAAGGTCATGTCGATTCCGGGCATGGCGATGATGGGCATCGGCCGCTCCTGCGGTGAGGATCGTGCCCGCGAAGCCGCCGAGACCGCGTTGGCCAGCCCGCTGCTGGATGAGCTGACGCTGACCGGCGCCGAGGGCGTACTGGTCAACATCACCGCTGGCGACGATCTGACCATGTTCGAGTTCCAGGTCGTCAACGAGGTGATCGGCGAAATGGCGGCCGAATCGGCCGAGGTGATCGTGGGTACCGCGCTGGATCCGAGCATGGGTGACGAGCTGCGTGTCACCGTCGTGGCGACGGGGCTGGGAGGTGGACAGAAGGCCCAGTCCTATGACGATCACGAAGTGGTGACGCCGATCAGTCGCGATGGTGGCGGGCAGGTGAAGTACGGCGATCTGGAAAAGCCGACCTACATCCGCCGCGAGAAGAAGAGCCGCCGGTTCGATGATCTGTCCGATCTGGACATCGAGGTGCTGGACGTGCCGGCGTTTCTGCGCAACCAGGCCGACTGAGCCGACATGGTGGGGGGATTCCTGAGCGGGACGGCGCGCGGTCCGGACCACCGCCACTCCCGGAGATCCATGCCCCTGTGGTATGGTGCCGGGTTTGGCGGCCGGGTATTGCCTTGAAGGCGTGCCCCGTCATCCAACCAAGAATCGCGGGGGCTGATTCCGAAACTTGTTGACCGACGGTCTGTCTCAGGCTGTCCGTCGATGCTTGGCAGTGTTCGGGCACAGCCGCTGAGGATAATGAGATGTTGAAGCAACGAACCGTGCAGCATCCGATTCGCGCCACTGGCGTGGGACTGCACACCGGCAAAAAGGTGTACATGGCCATCCGCCCGGCCCCGGCGGATTTCGGCATCGTATTTCGGCGCGTGGACCTGGACGGCACGCCCGATGTGAAAGCGGACGCCCACGCGGTGACCGATACGATGCTCAACACCACGCTGGAGGCGGACGGCACCAAGGTGTCGACCGTCGAACATCTCATGTCGGCTCTCGCGGGCCTCGGCATCGACAACGCGTTGATCGAGTTGTCGGCGCCCGAGGTCCCCATCATGGACGGCAGCGCCGGGCCTTTCGTGTTCCTGGTCCAGTCTGCCGGCATCCTCGAGCAGGATGCGCCCAAGCGCTTTATCCGGGTCAAGAAGCCGGTCCAGGTGACCGAGGACGACAAGTGGGCCCGCTTCGATCCGCACGATGGCTTCAAGGTCAGCTTCGGAATCGACTTCGAGCATCCGGTGTTTTCGTCCAGCAAGCAGCACGCAACCATCGATTTTTCGACGACGTCCTATGTCAAGGAAGTCTCGCGCGCCCGCACCTTCGGGTTCATGCGCGATGTGGAGTATCTGCGTGCGAACAATCTGGCTCTGGGCGCCAGTCTGGACAACGCGGTCGCACTGGACGAGTTCCGGGTGCTGAACAGCGACGGATTGCGCTACCAGGACGAATTCGTCCGCCACAAGATTCTCGACGCCATCGGTGATCTGTACCTGATGGGTCACAACCTGATCGGCGCGTTCACCGGCTACAAGTCCGGCCACGCGCTGAACAACAAGCTGCTGCGTGGACTGCTGGCTCAGCCGGATGCCTGGGAAATGGTGACCTTCGAGCGGGGAGAGCGCCCGCCGATCACCTACTCACCGCGTCCGGCCACCATCGCCGCCTGAGCTTGCGGCAGAAGAAAGCGTACGCACGAGCTGCCTGAGGGCCGAGGCCAATCTGGCATTGCTCGTGCTAACGGAGAGGCGACGCATGGATTCGATGTGTCGCGGGAGGGATTTGATCGGACGGTTCCGTTGCGCGGGTTTGGCTTGCACTGGAATGATGCAAAGCCTTATATCTGTGCAGGGTGCATCCAGCGTTGCGCCAACGGCGAGCATCAATGTGGTGCGGTGCTGGCGCGCTCGGGTGGCCCAGGCGGGAGAAGGCACGGCCAGTACGGCGGTTGCCCGATCCATCCGAACAAACCGAATGTGGTTGCAAAGCGGCGCTGGGAGGCGTTGCTGCAGCCGCTCTTGAAGCAGGACGGTCTGCTTGGCAGATCGGGACCAATCCCTGAGGGGGGAACGGTCTGAACGAATGCGATCCGAAAGAGATCGAGCGCGACGACCTAAACGATAAGACATGGAACTGATTGTAATCGACAACCGGCTGGGCCGATCCCGGCGCTGGCAATTTGATCCGCGCAGTCCCTGGATCATCGTCGTCGCAGTGGCGACGGTGGGGCTGTTCATTGCCGCGGGAATCGGAATCGGCCGGCTGACCGCGCCGGTGGCGACCGCGCAGGTCGAACTGCCCGATGACGTCACCGCCGAATGGCAGGCGGCCATTGACGAAAATCGTCAGGAAGTGGCGGATACGCGTCAGTATCTGCAGGAAAACACGCAGGCCCTGGCCCGCAAGGTCGCGCTGTTGCAGGCGGACATGATGCGCCTCAACGCGGCCGGCCAGCGTCTGATCGAGGTCGCCGACCTGGATGAAGGCGAGTTCGCGTTCGATGCGGTGCCCGCGGTGGGCGGTCCGGAGCTTGACGTGGAAGGCGAGTTGCCCGCGCTCGAGGATGTCAACGACACGCTGGGAGAGCTCGACCGCCAGATCGCGGATCGAGAGCGCGAAATGCGGGTGCTGGAGGATCTCATCCTCGCCAGCCGCCTCCAGAGCGAAGCGCATCCCGAAGGGCGTCCGATTCTCAGCGGATGGATTTCGTCGTTGTTCGGCACACGGACCGATCCGTTCACCGGGCGCCGCGCACAGCACTACGGCATGGACTTCGCCGGCCGCGAAGGTTCGGAAGTGGTTGCGGTCGCCAGTGGCGTGGTGACGTGGGCCGGGCGTCGCCACGGCTACGGGATGCTCGTGGAAATCAACCACGGCAACGGCTACGTCACGCGCTACGGCCACAACCAGAAGCACGAGGTCAAGGTTGGAGACCGCGTCGCCAAGGGTGAAGTGATCGCCCTCATGGGTAACACGGGACGCTCCACCGGTCCGCACGTCCATTTCGAAGTGCTGCGCAACGGTCGCGTCGTCAACCCGGCGAAGTACATCAAGTCGCAGGGCTGAGTCACGGGCCCGTCGCCCGTTTCGAGGTGGTCTGCCGTGGCGTTTCCGGTCGCGCCCACACCCGGAATACGCGTGTCGCCTGCATGCCGAGTCGTCTGCGTTACAATGCCGCGCCGCATCATTCGAAGCGGCCGTTGATTCCTGGCTCGCAGGCCCCACTCTGACCCCATGGCGAATACCTTCTTCAGCCGGTTGTTCGGCAGCCGGAACCAGCGCGTTTTAAGTCGAAAGCGCAGATTTGCGGATCAGGTCAACGCGCTGGAGGATTCGATCTCCGCGCTGGATGATCCATCGCTGCAGGCCAAGACCGACGAATTCCGCAATCGCTTGAAACAGGGCGAGAGCCTGGACGCGATGCTCCCCGAGGTGTTCGCCGTGGTCCGTGAAGCGGCCAGACGAGCGTTGGGGATGCGTCATTTCGACGTTCAGCTGATTGGCGGTTCGGTGCTGCACGACGGCAAGATCGCCGAGATGCGCACGGGTGAGGGCAAGACGCTGGTCGCCACGCTCGCGGCCTATGCCAACGCGCTGTCGGGCAAAGGCGTTCACATCATCACCGTCAACGACTACCTGGCCAGTCGCGACGCGGACTGGATGGGGCGGGTCTATCGTTTCCTTGGCCTGACCGTTGGTGTGGCGCTCTCCGGTCAGTCGCCGGACGAGAAGCGTGCGGCTTACGCCGCCGATATCACCTACGGGACGAACAACGAGTTCGGGTTCGACTATCTGCGCGACAACATGGCCTTCTCGGCGCAGGACAAGGTGCAGCGGGAACTGCATTTTGCGGTGGTCGACGAGGTCGACTCGATCCTGATCGATGAAGCGCGCACGCCGCTGATCATCTCCGGCCCGACGGACGACGACCCGAGTCTCTACCAGAAGATCAACTCCATCGTGCCCAAGCTGGTGCCTCAGGAGGAAGAGGACGGTCCCGGCGACTTTTCGGTGGACGAGAAGGGCAAGCAGGTCCACCTGACCGAGGACGGTCACGAGCGTGTCGAGCAGCTGCTGTCGGCGGCCGGTCTGCTGGCCGAGGGCGAAAGCCTCTACGACGCCCAGAACATCGTTCTGATGCATCACCTGAACGCCGCATTGCGTGCGCATCACCTGTTCAAGCGGGACGTGGACTACATTGTCCGCGGTGGTGACGTGGTCATCGTCGACGAGTTCACCGGTCGCACGATGCCGGGCCGGCGCTGGTCCGACGGCCTTCACCAGGCGATCGAGGCCAAGGAGGGTGTGGCGATCCAGCGCGAGAACCAGACGCTGGCGTCGATCACCTTCCAGAACTACTTCCGCCTCTACGACAAGCTGTCCGGCATGACCGGAACGGCGGATACGGAGGCCTTCGAGTTCCAGCAGATCTACGAACTGGAAGTCGTGGTGATCCCGACCAACCGGCCGACCCAGCGTCAGGACATGGGTGACCTGGTGTTCATGACGGCGCGTGAAAAATTCAACGCCATTGTCGACGACATCGCGGCGGCGCAGGAAAAGGGTGCGCCGGTGCTGGTCGGCACGGCCTCGATCGAGACCTCGGAATTGCTGCACAAGCTGCTGCAGGAGCGCAAGGTCCACCACGAGGTGCTCAACGCCAAGCAGCACGAGCGCGAGGCCGAGATCATCGCGCAGGCCGGCCGCCCGGGCGCCGTGACGATCGCGACGAACATGGCGGGCCGCGGCACCGACATCGTGCTGGGCGGCAGCCTGGACGCCGAACTGGCTGCGCTGCCGGAAGACGATGCCGACGGCCGGGCTGCGGTGCAGGCTGACTGGCAGGCGCGGCACGACG
>NZ_CAXFCL010000156.1:0-6690 GCF_964000955.1 uncultured Abyssibacter sp. | reverse complement strand
CCCGCGAGCGACTCGATCCACACTGGCGCAGCGAAGGCGATGGACTCGCCCTCCGCGTTGTCGACGCGCAGGTAATACCAGCGACGCGCATTGGTTGCCGTCACCGTCGTGGACAGCTCATGCGTGGCGGATTCGGCGACGATTTCGCCGCCGCTGGTGATGAGTTGCAGCCGGCCCACGAACGGTCCGCCATCACGGTGTTCCACGTGGACGGTGATGGGCACGTCGGTCCCAGGTTGGCAGGCAAGTTCGCTGCCCATCGGATGGTCCGCGGCGAGGAAGTCGATCTTGAGGCGCGTGCCGGCGAGTTCGGCGTAGGTGCGGCGGGCGAGCCAGGCGGACTTGAATGCGTCCTCCGTCAGTTCGGTTGCCAGCGTCACGGTCTTGGCCAGTTCCGCGCCACCCCAGTTGATGCTGTGTTCGTCCTCCGAGCCAACGGGCGACAGGCGCCAGCCGTTGTCCAGCGCGGCGTGGAAGGGCTCGATGTAGCGGTCGCGGCGGCCACCGCCGTTGTACAGCTCCATCCCGAACATGCGCTCGGCTGCCGCGGGCACGAATTCCAGGCCGTACCAGTCGCAGCCGGGATCATCGTCGCTCAGACACTTGTCGGTTGGATGGTTGAAATGCGCCAGCCCGTCCGCGCCGCCGCCGAACGGCGCCGGTGCCGTCGCGCTGCCGCCTAGACCAACCGCGTTGGGCTCACGGGTGAACCAGCTCCAGAAGGTTTCCAGCGTCGCGAAATAGCCGCCGTCGGTCTTGGCGTTGGAGAAATTCTGCGAGAAGTAAACGTTGATGTGGCCGAAGCGGTCCGAGGTCCATTCGAAGCCGCGGATCGCCAGGAAGTGCTTGTCCGATGCTTCGGCGACCTGAGTCGCCGTGGCATTCCACTTGGCGAGGCTGTCGACGCCGTCCGGCGTCAGGCAGGTGAGCAGGCCATCCGGCGTGGTGAAGCAGTCGCCGCCCACGGAGATGAACACGCCGGCATCCAGCGTATCGGAGTGGTCGGATGCACCGACGAAATCCATGCCGCGCTCCCGGGCCTGCGCGAACACGTCGGACGGAATGCTGCGGATGTCGCCGTCCGAGTAGCTGGTGTGCTCGTGCATCGCGCCCTCGAAGAACTTCAGCGTCTCGACGGGCGTGCCGGTGTAGGGCGCGCAGGCGACCGGCGACGGTTCGTCGGGGTTGCCGGTCGGCGGCGTGGTGGTGTCGGGCGCGGAACTGGTGCCACAACCGGCGGCGAACACCAGAAGACCGCCAATCAGCAGGCGGGCATCACGAATCAGCATGGAGGGCGAGGCGGGTGACGGAACCCGAAAAGCCTAGCGGGCTTGCGTGAAACCCGCGTGACAGCGGTGTGTCACATGCCGGATTCGTCCAGCGTGATCGACACGTGGGTACCGTCCTCGTCGTAGGACGGGCAGCCGCCGACGAAACGGTCGTAGTCGGCGTCGATCTCCTGCGGGGTCAGCTCGTAGCCGGCGGCCGAGGCGCCGAAGGTCCAGGTGCCGGGCTGCGTGCCGAAGGAGCAGGGCAGCACGCAGTTCAGCGCATTGCCGTCCAGCGTGATGTTGGTGGTGCGCTCGGCGGCGATGGATTGGGCGGAGACCGCATCCCCGTCGATGGCGAAGCCGGATAGCACGATCTCGGCGATGGTGGCATCGGTCGTCGTGCCGGAGGCCTCGTCGAGGTGCAGCACCTCGTCGCCCGGCAGGTTCACGCAGGCGCCGACCGTGCCGCTGTCATCTCCCGGCTCGCAGCCCGCGAGCCACAATGCACCGCCAAGCAGCAGCGGCAGGGTGGTCAGACGGGTCAGGTCGCGGGGCATGGGGGCGTCCGGATGCGGGAGTGGCCGCAGTGTATCAGCGCGGGGGGTGGACGCATTGGGATTGGCGCCCGGCAGGCCGCACAATAGATGGTCTCATCCAATGCAGGACCATGCCCGTGAGTTCAGTCAAGGCCTATGCCGCTCAATCGGAAACCTCCGGAGTTCATCCGCACGCGATCAAGCGTCGTGCGTTGCGGCCTGACGATGTCGCGATCGAGATCGACTACTGCGGGGTGTGCCATACCGACATCCATTTCGCCGAGAACGACTGGGGCGGGACGATGTATCCGGTGGTGCCCGGGCACGAGATCATCGGGCGCGTGACCGCCGTGGGGGAGAACGTCAGCGGACACGCCGTGGGTGACCGGGTCGGCGTCGGCTGCATCGTCGACTCCTGCCGGACCTGCGAACCCTGCCAGCACGGACTGGAGCAGTACTGCGAGGCCGGCATGATCAGCACCTATAACGGTATTGATCGTTATGACGCGTCGGTGACCTATGGAGGCTATTCCGAAGCGGTCGTCGTGCATCAGGATTTCGTGCTGCGCATCCCCGACAAGCTCGACCCGGCGACCGCCGCGCCGATCCTCTGCGCGGGCATCACCACCTATTCGCCGCTCCGCCACTTCGGCGTCAAGGCCGGTCACAAGGTCGGCGTGATCGGCATGGGCGGGCTGGGGCACATGGGCGTGAAGTTCGCCAAGGCCCTGGGCGCCGAGGTCACGATCTTCACCCGCTCCGAGGCCAAGCGGGCCGAGGCCAAGGCGCAGGGTGCGAATCATGTCGTGATCTCCACCGACAAGGCGCAGATGAAGGCCGTGCGCGGCAGCTTCGACTTTCTGCTGGACACCGTGCCGGTGGCGCATGACCTGAACCCCTATCTGGGCTGTCTCAAGCTCGACGGCACCCACATCCTGGTTGGTCTGCTGGAACCCGTCGACCCGCCGGTAATGGCCGGCGCGCTGGTTCGCAAGCGTCGCGTGCTCACCGGCTCGCTGATCGGCGGCATTCCCGAGACCCAGGAGGTGCTGGATTTCTGCGCCGAGCATGGCATTGAATGCGACGTGGAAATGCTCGACATCAGAAACATCAACGACGCCTACGCACGCATGAAGAAGGGTGACGTGAAGTATCGCTTCGTCATCGACATGAAGAGCCTCAAGGCCGCCTAGGGAGACAAGACCATGAGCACCGATATCACCTCCATACCGTTCACCACCATGGACGGCACGCAGACTACGCTGGCTGACTACACCGGCTCCGTGGTGTTGATCGTCAATGTCGCCTCCAAGTGCGGGCTTACGCCGCAGTACGAGGCGCTGGAAACCCTCTACGAGGACAAGCGCGACGCCGGCCTCGTCGTGCTCGGGTTTCCCGCCAACAACTTCGCGGGGCAGGAGCCCGGCAGCAACGACGAGATCGTCGCCTTCTGCAAGGGAACCTTCGGCGTGCAGTTTCCGCTGGCGCAGAAGATCTCGGTCAAGGGACCCGACATCCATCCGCTCTATGCGGCGCTGACCGATGCCCAGCCGAGCGCCACCGCCAACGAGCCCAGCGAACTGATGGCCAAGCTCGACGAACACGGCCTCGGGCCGGAGTCCCCCAGCGACATCGCGTGGAATTTCGAGAAATTCCTGATCGACCGGAACGGCGAGGTGGTCGCCCGGTTCGCGCCGGACATCACGCCTGCGGACGAGCGCGTGCTGTCGGCGATCGACAAGGCGCTGGCCTGAAGGCAACCGGTTCACTTCATGCGCACTCGGGTTGTCCCGGGTCGCATGAAGTGTCGTCAATCATTCCAGGGCGTCGTGATAGGCACGACATGTGCTGAACAACACGGATGCTGGCGCGTCACCGGCGGATTCGAACACCTCTCGTGTGCAATATGACGGCTGCGGTGCGTATTCGCCCATGATGTCGTCCACGGGGGTGCCGCGGGGCACGTAGGACGTGGTCTCGACATAGTCCGGCGCCGGCAGCATGTGCCGGTACGCGATGGCTGCGTCGATGTACGGGCCCCAAGGGAGCCAGGTGATCCCGTTGGCGGTGGTTGCATTTGCGGGACGGTCTTCGGCGTCGGAGACGACGACGGTGAAGTAACCCTCCTCATCCAGGACCGTGTTCTCGTCACGTGAGCAGTCGGTGTAGCGCTGGGTCACGACATCGTTCTGGCAGATCGACCAGTAACGAAGTTGCTCGGTGCCGAAGGGAACGCCCGGTTGCCCGCGAAACGTTGGCGCCTTGGCGCGAAACAGGATGACATTGCCCTTGTGTCGGTAGTAGATGTTGTAGGTGTAGGCGTTGTGGATGTTGGACATGAAGCCACCGCCGCCACCGCCGATGGCCGCGTTTTCGACGGCGTCGCCCAGGAAGGGCAGCCCGAGCAGCTCCGCGATGAAGTTCACGTAGAACTCGGGGATGCCACGGAACACGTGGGTTTCGGCGTCGGCATCCGACAACGGCACGATGGAGTTCGCGAGGAGTAGCGGATCGTCATAGACATTGATGCCCAGCAGCAGGTCGTTGAGGCCCAGTTCGGTCACCGCGCCACCCAGGGTCGGCAGCAGCGGTTCGACGCAATCCGCGGTTGGAAGCAGTTCGGTCTCGCCGTCCATGGTTTCCAGCGTGAGGATCGGCAAACCAACGCCGCCATCGGGGCCGAGGCCATCCGCGGGAACGTAGGTCCGGTACATCAGCGGCAGCAGGACCGGATGCGGCAGGGTGAGCTGGCCGGTGGAAAAGTCGCCGGCGTAAAGCGTGTTCGGCGCGCGTTGCTCCGGACGGTTCTCGAAATGGAGGTAGGCGCGATAGGTGTCGCCGGGAGGCGCGCCCTCCACCGCGAAGGGATTCACGCCATTGGCGCGCGGGACAAGCTCCAAGTCGGCCAGGGCGTCACTCGGACGCAGCAGCGGGTCGTAGCTGTTGTAGGAGAAATAGCGCACGTCGGGGTACCGACCATCAATGCGCAGCCGTGCACCGGGCAGCATCGGCACCAATGCCACCCAATACGTGGCGGAATCATCGGGGTAGAAGATGTTCATGGTGTCGATGTTGCTGGCGACCTCCCAACCACAGGCCAGTCCAAACGGGTACTGATCGCGTTCCACGGGGGCACCGCCACCCGTGCCGCCTTCGCCGGTGGGAGGTGGGGCGGAGCCATCGCCCACAGGGTCTGATTGGGTGGAACCGCCGCCGCAGGCGCTCAGCAGCGCGGCACAGAGCAGGCCGATGCCAAGCATGGCGCGGGTTGAGTGGCTCAGTGCGGCTCGCGCAAAGTTCCGGGCACGGACAGGGTGGTGCATCGACATTGGCGGTCTCCTCCTCGGTGCGTGTTCGCCCCCCGGTCGGAGTGGAGTCCGCGGATTGTTCTAGACTGTCGCGGTCCTCATCCGTCGGGGATGCTTGTTATTTGCGGATCAACCCGAATGGGTAACCCGACTGCGTTACTTGTCCGGGTTAAGAGACCAGGGAATCGAGTTTGAGTCAAGCAGGAACACCTACGGACGCTGCCGCGGAACCCACCAACACGGAACGAAGCCTGCTGGATGCAGCCATTGAGCTGTATGGGAAATTCGGGACGCACGCGGTCTCGCTGAACCAGATTCGACGGCATGCTCAGGTGTCGAATGACGCAGCCATCCGGTACTACTTCCGCAACAAGCAGGGGTTGCTCACGCGCAGCACGGAGCGAATCGCCGAGCAGCTCAACGGTGCTCTGGAAGCGGTTGTGATCCAGCTAGAGGCCAGTCCGGCCGGCAGTCTTGGCGTGCGTGAAATCCTGATGAGCTTCGGCATGCCGTTCGTCTCTCTGCACACCAGAGCGCCACATAGCCTCAGCTTCATCGGCTCGCTGATGCGAGACGAGGGTGATTTCGGCCACGGTCTGCTGAATCGGTACTTCGGCAGCTTGCTGCTGCGCTTCGAGACATTGATTTCGCAGGCGATTCCGGAGAAGCCACCGGAGCTCGTCCACCTGCATTTTTATCTCGCGCTCAACAACCTGGTGCATGGGCTGGACGACATGCGAATCCTGAAGTTCATGCCCGGTCTGGACGACCAGTGCCAAACGCTGGTGGATCGGCCGGACGCGTTGGTGTCGGGCTTTCTGGACTATGTCTGCGCCGGCGTCGAGCGTCTGCCCGACGCGTAAGGCGGGCTGAAGGGCTCAGCCTTGGGTGATGAGCATGCCGGCCAGGATGAGGGCGGGTGCGAGCAGGCAGCCGATGAACGTCCAGGCGCCGGCCGGGTGCGCGAGATTGACCGTCCAGCCCAGGCTTGGCAGCCCTTTCGGCACGATCACCCGGGTGTCCCGCTTGCTGAAATAGAGCCCGGGGAGCACTTTTCCGCTCCAGTTCTCCGGGTTGTCCCATTCCTGCTGGTTGATGTCCTGCTGCGTCATCGTCACGGTCGGTCGGCTTCACACCTCTCGCATGTTAGCCCGCCTTCGCCGCCTCGTGTGAGGGCGCTCCGACCCACGGCCACGTCCCGTCGGATCAGCGCAGGAGCGCCGGCGCCAGATGGCGAAGCAGGCCGAGCTGGCTGCGCAGATAGCCGCTGTATCGAGGCAGGGTGTCGTTGCAATCCTGCACGCGGCGGTCGTAGAACACCCGAAGGCTCGCCGCCGGCAACTGAGTCGGGTCGGCGAATCGCTCGCTGGGAATGAAGGTCAATGCGAGCGGACCAGGCATGTGCAGGTGCTCGACAATGGGGTCGCCGCACTGGCGGCACTTGCCGCGCTGCACATTGGGTGGAGGGCGATAGGCTTGAAAGTCCACCGACGATTCGCCATCGACACGCACCTCGGAGCGCCTGACCAGCGCGACGTCGGCAAACGGCGCCTGATTGAACGCCTGGCAGATGGT
>NZ_CAXFCL010000155.1:0-2495 GCF_964000955.1 uncultured Abyssibacter sp. | reverse complement strand
GAGCCGCTAAACGGCACGGCGCTGGTCACCGACGACGCGGCCGAGGTCTGGCATCCCTGCCAGGACATGAAGCAGGCGTTCTGGGTCGCCGTGGACGAAACCGGTCTGGCGCCGGAGAAGGTCAAGCTGCACCAGACCTTCATCGGCGGCGGCTTCGGGCGCCGCGTGATGGCCGGAGACCTGCGCACCGTCGTGGCCGTGGCGCGCCAGTACCCGGGGGTGCCGGTCAAGGTGATCTGGTCACGTGAGGAAACCACGCTGCAGGGCCAGTACCGCACCCTGCTCGCGACCCGCTACAAGGCCGGCCTCGACGCCGCGGGCATGCCGCAGGCCATCGAGGGCGAGGCCTGTTTCAGCGGCCTGGAACTGGTGTTCGGTTACATGGACACGCCCTATGTCCAGTCCGGCGACGTGCCGAACGTGCGACTGACCAAGAGCGAGCTGCCGCTGCACATCCAGACCGGCCCCTACCGTGGTCCCTGCTACAACTCGCACGCGTTCATGGCGGAAACCTTCGTCGACGAGTGCGCCGTCGCGGCCGGCGTCGATCCGCTGGAGTACCGGCTGAAGCTGCTGGAAAACTGGGAGGAATCCTGGAAACAGTGCCTGCGCCTGGCCGCGAAACACGCCGGCTGGGACAAACCCTTGCCCAAGGGCCAGGGCCGCGGCATCGCCATTTCGAACTGGCCGCATGCCGGTGAACGCGAGGCCGGCAGCACCATTTGCGCAGTCGCCCGCGTGGAGGTCACGCCCGAAGGCCAGCTGACCGTGAAGCAGGTCGACGTGACCTTCGATTGCGGCCGCGTCGCCAACCGCGATGCCGTGGCCGCGCAGCTTGAGGGCGGCGTGATCTACGGCATGAACATGTCGATCAATGAAGGCCTCACCGTCAAGAACGGCGCGATCGTCGAGAGCAACTTCGACAGCTACCCGATGCTGAAGATGGCCGACATGCCGCCAATCAACATTCACTTCGACGCGCTGACCGGCCACGACCGCTTCGCCATGATCGGCGAGGCTCCGGTGGGTCCGATCGGACCGGCGATCGGCAACGCGATCTATCAGGCAACCGGCAAGCGGCTGCGCCGCACACCGTTCCGCAAGCAGGACATGAGCTGGACCTGATCCGGCCAGCCGGCGGACGCGGAAGCCTCAACGCTATTTCAGCCGGTTTACGACGTGCTGACACATCCCCGCTGCCTGAACTGCCACTCCAGGATCACAACGTCGCCGACGGCGCCGTGCCCGGCGCGCCGCACTGGGAACTGGCGCCGCTCAGCATGGCCTGGGAAGACCTCAACCCGGAGCAGCTCTGCGAAGTGCTGAAGAACCGGTCGCTCAATGGCGACCGAAGCCTGGAAGTGCTGGTCGAACACATGGATGCCGATGCACTGGTGCTGTGGGGCTGGGAACCCGGCGGGAACCGCAGCACGCCGCCGCTGGATCATCCGGAGTTCATGGTCGCCCTGCGGGCCTGGGCCGATGCCGGAGGTCCGTGTCGGTAGCACGCGGTTGGCCGACGGACCGTCACACAGGGCGTGACGGTGATGTCGCGCTAGCTCGGCGATGTCACCCGGCTGAACGGCACGACGGTCTGATCGTCACCCGGCTCGATACGCGCAATCGCGTTCGCCTCGGCGAGGTTGCCGAGCATGTGAGAACCCTGACCACCGAGCAGTCTGAGCCACATCTGTCCGTCAGCGTCGGTGAAGGCCTGCGCCCTCACAAGCTGGGTGCGATCTCCGCGCATCGGCCTCTGCTCCACCAGCCGGCCGCGCTGCCAAACCGGTCCGGGCTCGGTCAGCCCGCTCAGGTAACCGATTGCAGGCGCCACGTGCAGATGCATGCCGATGAACACCGCAGCGGGATTGCCGGGTAGCGCGAACAAGGCCTGCTCCCCGCGCGTCGCGAACAGCAGCGGCTTGCCGGGCTTCTGCGCAACCTTCCAGAAATGCGTTTGCATGCCCAACGCGGCGACCGTCGGCGGAATGTGATCGCGGTCCCCAACCGACGCGCCTCCCGAGGTGATGACCAGATCGGCCTCGGCCAGCGCCTCGGTCAACGCCGTCTTCACGGCGTCGGCGTCATCCGGCACATAGCGAAGCCAGCACAGTTCCACCGGCAGCGCGCCCAGGATCGCGCGGATCATCGGTCCGTTGGCATCGTGGATCTGCGCCGGTCCCAGCGACTCACCAATCGGGACGACCTCGTCACCAGTGACCAGCACGCAGACGCGAACCGCCCGGGTCACCGTCACCGTGTCGATGCCGGCGGCGCAGAGCGCGCCCAGCAATCCGGTGGTCACCTGGGCACCCGATGCGGCAACGACATCGCCACGACGGATTTCCTCGCCACGGCGCCGGATGTGATCACCGGGCGAGACCTCCGCCGTCGGACGCGCCTCGGCATCACCGACCTCGACGCGCTCCTGCGGAATCACGGCGTCGGCGCCGTCGGGCAGCGGCGCGCCGGTGAGAATGCGCACGCACTCGCCG
>NZ_CAXFCL010000154.1:0-2321 GCF_964000955.1 uncultured Abyssibacter sp. | reverse complement strand
TGATCGCGGATCCGAAGGCGGCGCGCCGCAAGCGGGCGCAGAAAGCGAAGGACGAAACGGACTGATCGATCGCCCGGTGGTGGTCGCCGATCAGGTCGCCGATCAGGTCGGCGGCGGATCGACCGGCTGCGACTGTTCGCGGTCGGCGTCGGTGGAGGCGCCGATGATCTCGGAGACCTTGCCGCCCTGGAACACCACGGTGACCACGCGGCGCAGCTCCTTGTCGCGGGGGCTGCGGTAGTAGGACACGTAGTCCCAGCGGACCGTGTCGCGCAGATCGCTCTTGACCAGCGCGCTGCCCATCAGGAACTCGACCTGTTCCGGGGTCATGCCGACCTGCAGCCGCTCCACCTGATCCTGTTCGATGACGTTGCCCTGGTTCACGGGCAGCTTGTAGACGAAATGGCAGCCGGTGGTCAGCAGCACGCCGGCGAGCACGACCGTTCGAATCATGGCGGATCGAGAGAGCGAAGTTGAGGACGTGCGATAATACACGCTTGGCAATGCGCATTGCGGAGTAGCGACCCTGTGGAATCTCAAGACCTGCGAAAACTTGGACTCAAAGTCACGCTCCCGCGGCTGAAGATCCTCGAGATACTGGAGTCGGCGGACGAGCGCCACATGACCGCCGAGGACGTCTACAAGAACCTCCTGGATCTGGGCGAGGAAATCGGCCTTGCCACGGTTTATCGCGTGCTGACGCAGTTCGAGGCCGCGGGCATCGTGACCCGCCACAACTTCGACGGCGGCCAGAGCGTATTCGAGCTGGACGACGGCCCGCATCACGACCACATGGTCTGCATGAAGACCGGTCAGGTCGTGGAGTTCGTCGACGAGGTGATC
This sequence comes from uncultured Abyssibacter sp., assembly GCF_964000955.1. Taxonomy (NCBI): domain Bacteria; kingdom Pseudomonadati; phylum Pseudomonadota; class Gammaproteobacteria; order Chromatiales; family Oceanococcaceae; genus Abyssibacter; species uncultured Abyssibacter sp. The sequence continues at coordinate 1,478 of NZ_CAXFCL010000154.1, read as the reverse complement.
GAGCAGCGCCAGCGCGAAATCGCCGAGGAACATGGCTGGAAGATGACCGATCACAGCCTGGTCATCTACGGTCTGAGTCCGGAGGCGCAGTCCGACAAGGATTGAACTGAGGTCGCTGGCCCGCTCAGGCGCTTTCGGCCAGACCCAGCATTTCCCGCGCATGCGCGCGCGTGCGCTCGGTCACCTCGACGCCGCCGAGCATGCGGGCGATTTCCTCCACGCGCCGGGTTTCGGCCAGCCGTTCCACCTGCGTGTGGGTGCTGTCCGCATCCGACTGCTTGCTGACGTGAAATTGCAGGTTGCCCTGCGCGGCGACCTGCGGCAGATGCGTGACGCAGAGCACCTGTCGGCCTGCCGCCAGTTCGTGCAGCCGGCGGCCGACGATCTCCGCCACCGCGCCGCCGATGCCGGCATCGACCTCATCGAAGATCATCGTCGGCGCGGCCTCGTCACCCAGCACGACGAGCTGGATCGCCAGCGCCAGTCGTGACAGCTCGCCGCCTGATGCGACCTTGGCGATCGGGCGGGGCGGCTGGCCGGGATTCGCCGCGATCAGGATCGAAACCCGGTCCTGGCCGTTGGGGCTGAATGGCTGTTCCGCCGGCTCGACACCGATCGAGACCCGCGCATCCGGCATGCCCAATGTTTGCACGATGCCGGTGATGGCCTGCTGCATGCCGGGCGCCGCCTTCTTGCGGGCTTGCGTCAGTGCATCGGCGGCCTGGGCGTAGTGCTGTTCGGCAGCGGCGATCTGCGCCAGCAATTCGGACGCGCGATCGTCCGCATGTCTGGCCGAGCCCAGGCGGGCCTGGAGCGATTCGATCCGTTCCGGGAGCTCATCGGGCTTGCAACCGTGCTTGCGTGCCAGCCGGTGCAGTTCGGTGAGTCGGTCGTCGACGATCTGCAATCGTTCCGGATCCAGCTCCATGCTTTCCAGCGCACGCTTGACCATGCCGGCGGCTTCTTCCATCTGGATCGTGGCCGATTCGACCAGTTCCCGCGCCTCGCCCAGTGAGGCATCCATCGTTTCCAGGTCCGCGAGCAGATCGCGCGCCTTGCCGCTGCGCTCCATCGCCGCGCCGTCCTCGGCCTCGGCGAGCAGGTCGACAATGGTGGCGGCGTCGCGCATCAACTGCTCCGCGTTGGCCAGACGTCGCTGCTCCTGATCCAGTTGCTCGAACTCGCCGGCTTCGGGTCGCGCCGTTTCCAGTTCCTGGAGCTGAAACTCCAGCAATTCGACTTCCGCGGCGCTGGGCTTGTCCGCCTGTTGCAGGTCCGCCAGCGTCTGCCGGCTGTCACGCACGGCTTTGGCGCGCTCCCGCACGGCGTTGCTCGCGGCGTCGTGCTTGCCGTAGGCATCCAGCAGGTTGCGTTGTTCGGCGGCGTCGAGCAGGCGCTGGCTGTCATGCTGGCCGTGGATGTCGACCAGGTATTCGCCCAGTTCGCGCAGGCTGCGAATGTTGCTCGGCGAGCCGTTG
>NZ_CAXFCL010000153.1:0-7307 GCF_964000955.1 uncultured Abyssibacter sp. | reverse complement strand
TGCTCGAGTCGATCGCGGACCTCCGGTCGCGGGAAGTCCCAGCGGTTGCGCCAGCCGGCGGTCGCCACGGCCAGATCCGCCTCCACCGCAGCGAGAAACTCCGGCGTCGATGCCCCGGCGCTCCCGTGATGCGCGACCAGCAGCACATCGCTGCGCAATCGTCCACCGACCCGCGCCACGAGTTCGCGCTCGGCCGACGCCTCGATGTCCCCGGTCAACAGCATCGACGCGCCGCCGGCCGTCTCGATGCGCAGCACGCAGGAGGCGTTGTTGTCATCACCACCCGGCATGATCGGATGCAACCATTCGAAGCGCACCTCGTCCCAGACCCAGTGCTCGCCGGCGAGACAGTGTCGACCGCCGTATCCCCAGCGCTCAGCCCCTGGAAACGCCCGCAGGACCGCATCTGCGCCACCGGCATGGTCGGAGTCGCCATGCGACACGACCAGCCGGTCGAGATGACGGAGACCCTCCGCGCGCAGGGCGGGGACGACAACCGCCGCACCGGTATCGAAACCGCTGCGATAGGCTGGCCCGGCGTCGTAGACGAGGCTGTGCCGATGCGTCCGGATCAGCGCAGACGTCCCCTGCCCCACATCCAGCACGTCCACCCACACGCCTGATTCGGGCATCGCCGGGGGCGAGATCAGCAGCGGAAGCCACAACAACCCGCCCAACAGCCGCCAGCGCATCCGCATCGGCGACAGGACCCAGAGCGCGCCCAGCGTCGCGGCCGCCGCGACCCAGGCATTCGGCCGGGCATCGGCCCAGCCCCAGGGCTGGGCGCCGACAATCTCCAGCCAATGCATCGTCAGGCTCAGCGCATCGGCCAGCGTTCCGAGCAATGGCCCGAACGCCGCCGACTGGACGATGGCCGCCGCACCCAGCAACAACGTGAGCGGCACGAACAACACCGACAGCGGCACCAGAATCAGGTTGAGCAAGACTCCGCTCAAGGAGGCTTCCCCGAACCAGAACAGCACCAGCGGCGCGAGCCCCAGCGACAAACCCATTTGCAGGCGCACCAGAAGACGCAACGACGACGCTTGCCCGGCACCAGGCAGCATCCATGCGATCAACGCGACCGCGGCGACCGACAGCCAGAACCCCGGGTCCATGGGCGCGAGCGGGTCGAGCACCAGCAACACCATCACGGCCAGCGCCAGCACACGCCCAAGTTGGGGACGGACCGGACTGGTGAGTGCCCACACCATCAACGTCACCATCAACCAGGCGCGCAGGGTCGAGACGGACCAGCCAGCCGCGGTCGCGTAGACCGCGGCCACCACGACCGACGCGACACCGCCCGCCAGAGGCGCGGGCCACAGCAGGCAAAGTCTCGCGGAGCGTCGCCACAACCAGCGACCAATCAGAAAACCGAGGCCGGCCACCAGACCGATGTGCAATCCGGAGATCGCCAGCAGGTGGCCCACACCGGTTCGGCGCAGCGTCGTCCACATCGCATCATCGAATCCACGCCGGTCGGCGACCAGCAGCGCGCGGATGATTGCCGTCCCCGGACTGTGCCCCAACCCGTCGGCCAACCTCCGCCCCACGCGATCCCGCCACCGGTCGACGCCGCGCCGATCATCCGTGCAGCGCTGACCATCGGTAATCGTGCCGCGCGCCGCGAAGCGTTGCCGAAACAGCCAGGCCTCGTAGTCGAAGCCGCCGACGTTGGCCAGGCCGCGTAGATCGCGCGGGCGGACATCGAGTTGCAGACAGTCACCGGACTCGACATCGACAGGCGGGTCATACCAGCTCAACCAGAGCAGATCGCCTGACTCGGTGTCGCGAAAACGAAAGCGCAGCCGGTATGGCGTGCGATCCGGCAGATCGACAACATGCCCGCGGATCGACCAGGGCTCGGACGATTCCGCCCAGCGTTGCCCGAGCACATGATGGATGGTCGCCAGACTGATCGCGGCCCACAGCCCGGCGACCAGGAGACCGGTGGTGGCGGTGACACCAGCCTGCGCCCCCAAACGGCGACCCGGCCAGCAACCCAGCGCGCCCATCACCATCGCCGCGGCAGCGACGATCCACGTCACCCAGCCCAGAACGGCGGCGGTGCAACCACCCAGCGCGCAAACGGCCAGCCAACGCACATCGGGCATTGGGGCCGTCATCGCGGTCGCGTCAGACTGCTTCCAGCCGCCCGTCTTTCAACAGACAGCGACGATCCAGGCGCGCGGCCAGGGCCTGATCATGCGTGACCACCACTAGACTGGTTCCCAGTTCGCGATTGAGCGACTGCATCAGCTCGAACACGCCTTCCGCGCTGTCGCTGTCGAGGTTGCCGGTGGGCTCGTCGGCCAGCATGCAGGCCGGCCGGGTGACCAGCGCCCGCGCCACCGCGGCCCGCTGGCGCTCGCCGCCCGACAGCTCGCCGGGCTTGTGATCCAGACGGTGCCCAAGACCCACGCGCTCCAGCAGCGCCTGCGCCTCGCCGCGCGCCTGCCGCGCGGCGGCGCCTCGCCGGATCACCAGCGGCATCGCGACATTGTCCAACGCGGTGAACTCCGCCAGCAGATGATGAAACTGATAGACGAACCCCAGCTTGGCGTTGCGCAGGCGCCCCCGACCGGCGTCGGACAATGACGCCATGTTCTCGCCATCGACGAGAATCTCGCCGGCGCTGGGCGTGTCCAGTCCGCCCAGCAGGTGCAGCAGCGTGCTCTTGCCGGAACCGGAGGCACCGAGTATCGCGACGCTCTCGCCGGCCTCCACGCGAAAATCCAGCTCGTGGAGCACATCGACCGCGGTGCGTCCTTCGTCGAACACCTTGCGGATGCCACGGGCCTCGATGCGCGGATGCTCATTCATAGCGCAGTGCCTCCGCCGGCTGGACGCGTGACGCGCGCCAGGCCGGGTAGATCGTCGACAGCAAACCCAGCGCCAGCGACAGCAGCGCGATCTTGATCACGTCGTTCCAGTGCAGATCGGAAGGCAGTTCGCTGATGTAGTAGACATCGCCCGAGATGAAGTCCTGGTTGAACAGGCGCTCCAGTGCCGGCACCAGATTTTCGACGTTGAGCGCCAGGGTGATGCCGCCGAGCAATCCGAGTGCCGTGCCGATCAGGCCGATGACGGCGCCCTGAACGATGAAGATCATCGTCACCGAGCCCGGCGAGACGCCCAGCGTCCGCAAGATCGCGATATCCGCCTGCTTGTCGGTCACGACCATGACCAGCGTCGAGACCACGTTGAAGGCGGCGACCGCGACGATCAGGCTCAGAATGACGAACATCACCAGCTTTTCCGTGCGCACGGCCTTGAAGAAGTTCGCGTGCTGCTGGGTCCAGTCGCGCACATAGACGAAGCCGGGCAGCTCATCGGCCACCTCGCGGCTGATCCGCGGCGCGGCGAACATGTCGCTGAGTTTCAGTCGCAGGCCGGTCACCCGGTCACCAAGCCGATAAAGGGCAGCGGCATCGTCGATGTGCATGTACACCATGGACCGGTCGTACTCGTACATGCCGATCTCGAAGACCCCGGACACGGTGAAACGGCGAAAGCGCGGCGTCAGGCCCGCCGGCGTGACGCTGGCCTGCGGGATCATCAAATCCACCTTGTCGCCCGGGGCCAGCCCCAGCGCCCTGGCGAGTTCGACGCCGATCACCAGCCGGAACTCACCGGGCATCAGATCGTCCAGCGAGCCGGCGACCATCCGGTCGCCGACGATGGACACCGACGGCTCCTGAGCGGGATCGATGCCGCGCAACAACACGCCCGACAACGTGCCGCCGCGCCGTGCCATGCCCTCACCCTCGATGTAGGGCGCGGTGCCGATCACCTCGGGATGGCGGCTGGCGAGCTCGGACACCGCATCCGGCGAGTCGAGACCACCTTCGAAGGCCGAGATCGTCGCATGCGCCGCCATGCCGAGAATGCTCTGACGCAGCTCGCGTTCGAACCCGTTCATGACCGACAGCACGGTGATCAACGCGGTGACGCCGAGCGCAATCCCGAGCATCGAGATCAGCGAAATGAAGGAGATGAAGTGATTCCGGCGTTTGGCGCGGGTGTAGCGCAGGCCAATCGCCAGTTCGAAGGGCTGGAACATCCGCGAATTCTACTTGTTTTCGCTCCCACGGGCCGATGCTATAGTCCCGATAGTCCTTGGAAGTGGCGGCATCAGCATGTGCAAGTGGGTTTGGATCGGTGGACTGACCATGGCGCTGGCAAGCTTTGCAAGCACCGCGGATGTCCTCGATTTTCCGGAGGGTTCCGGCACGGTCGGCGAGCAGCTGACGCGCCCGACGACCCCGACCCGCGGCATGAGCAAGGCCAGCGTCCGCCGGCAGTTCGGCGAGCCGGGGCGCAAGGTCGCCGCGATCGGCGACCCACCCATCTCGCGCTGGGTCTACGACGATTTCGTCGTGGTGTTCGAACACCAGCTGGTTCTGCATTCCGTCGTGCCGGAAGCGCCCGCTCCGATCTACCACGCCAACGAACTCCGGCCCGCGCACTAGGCGCCGGCCCGCACGCCCTTCACCCAGCGCGAGCGCGCGCGATGCACTGGCCGGCCGAATTTGCACCGCAAGCCAGCGTCCAGCTCACCTGGCCGCATGCCGGCACCGACTGGGGCGATGACTTCACCACCGTCGAACCGGTCTTTCAGGCGCTTGCCCGGCTGATCACCGCCCGCGCGGAACTGATCGTCGCCGCCGCCGATCCCGACCATGTTCACCAGGCGCTCGAGCTGGCTGGCGTGAGCCTGGACAAGGCGCAGGTGTTTGAGTGCCCAACCGACGATGTCTGGGCGCGGGATCATGCGCCGATCACCGTCGTCGATGGCGACCGGGCGCTGCTGCTGGATTTCCGCTTCGATGGATGGGGGGGCAAGTTCGACGCCTCGCAGGACAACGTGATCTCGCGGCGCCTGCATGACGCCGGCGCATTCGGACACACCGATCTGCACGGTATCGACTGGACGCTGGAGGGCGGCGGCATCGAATCCGACGGCGCCGGCACCCTGCTGGCGACACGCGCCTGTCTGCTGGATCCGCGGCGTAACCCCGGGGTGACCCAGGCCGGCCTGGAAGCCTCGCTCCACGAGTGGCTGGGCGTCACCCGCGTGCTGTGGCTCGAGCACGGCCACCTGGAAGGCGACGACACCGACAGCCACATCGACACCCTCGCCCGCGTTGCCAATCCGAACGTGATCACCTTCCAGGCCTGCGACAACCGCCTGGACAGTCACCACGACGGCCTGAAGGCCATGCAGCGGGAACTGTCGGCATTCCGAACCCCCGCCGGCCATCCCTACGAGCTGGTGCCGCTACCGCTCCCGGAGCCGCAGATCGGCGACGACGGTCGACGCCTGCCGGCGGGCTATGCGAACTTCCTGATTCTGAACGATGCCGTGCTGGTCCCGGTCTACCGGACACATGCGGATGACATCGCGCTGCGCAGGCTGGATGACGCATTCCCCAGCCACCGCATCGAACCGGTGGATTGCCGCGCGTTGATCACGCAGAACGGCAGTCTGCACTGCGTCACCATGAACTACCCCGACATCGGAGCAACGCCATGAGCCAACCGCTCACCATCGGGCTGATCCAGCACGCCTGTTCCGAGGACGTCGCCGCCAACTGGCGCGAATCCGAACAGGGCATCCGCGAGGCCGCGGCCCAGGGCGCCGAACTCGTGGTTCTGCCAGAGCTGCATGCCAGCGTGTACTTCTGCCAGACCGAGGACACCAGCCTCTGCGATCTGGCCGAACCGATTCCGGGACCGGGCACCGAGCGCCTGGGTCGTCTGGCCGAAGAACTGGGTATCGTGATCGTCGGCTCGCTGTTCGAACGCCGGGCACCCGGGCTGTTCCACAACACGGCGGTGGTGCTCGACGACGACGGATCGCTGGCCGGCGTGTATCGCAAGATGCACATCCCGGACGACCCGGGCTACTACGAGAAATTCTATTTCACGCCCGGCGACCTCGGGTTCGAGCCGATCGACACCGCGGTCGGCCGCCTGGGGGTGCTGGTTTGCTGGGACCAGTGGTTCCCGGAAGCCGCACGGCTCATGGCCCTGGCCGGCGCGGACCTGCTGATCTACCCCACCGCGATTGGCTGGGATCCCGACGACGACAGCGACGAGATGCACCGCCAGCAGGACGCCTGGATCACGATTCAGCGCAGCCATGGCGTGGCCAACGGCATTCCCGTCGTCGCCGTCAATCGGGTCGGATTCGAAGCCGACCCGTCGGAGGCGACCGCCGGCGCGGAGTTCTGGGGCAGCAGTTTCGTCTGCGGACCACAGGGCGAACTGCTCGCCCGCGCGGGTCACGAACGCGAGGTACTGATCACCACCATCGACCGCGCCCGCTCGGAGAAGGTACGCCGAATCTGGCCGTATCTGCGCGACCGCAGGATCGACGCCTACGCGGATCTCACGCTGCGCTACCGCGACAGGTCATAAAAAAGGCGGGGTCTGGGACCCCGCCTTCGAAGCATGGCGGTGCGGGCATCGCCGCACCGCTGACTGGCCTGGATCAGGCGTCCACCACCACGATCACGACGCGGCGGTTCAGCGCACGTCCGGTCGGATTGTCGTTGCCCGCCACCGGCTGGGTGTCACCAAAACCTTCCGCCGACAGGCGCCCGGCCGACACGCCCACCGAGATCAGGTAGTCGACGACGGCCTGGGCACGAAACTCGGACAGCAGCTGATTGTCCGCGGCATTGCCCACCGAGTCGGTATGACCCTGCACTTCCAGCACCAGGTCGGGCCGGCGTGCCATGGTCGCGGCGACGTCATCCAGCGCCAGCTTGGCGTCATCGGTCAGCACGGAGCGACCGGATGCAAACTGCACGCTGGGGAGCACGATGGCCTCGCCAGCCGCCGCGCAGTCCAGGCCCCCGACGCCACAATCGGCGATCGGCGCGGCTTCGATCGCGCAGCCTTCGGCATTCACCGGCAAGCCTTCGATCGTGTCCGGGCACTGGTCGAAACCGTCGGCCACACCGTCGCCATCGGCGTCACCACCACAGCCGGTTGCGTCCACCACCACGCCCGGCGGGGTCGCGGGGCACTCGTCCAGCGCATCGGTCACGCCATCCCCATCCTCGTCGAACGAACAACCGTTGGACTCCACGGGCTCACCGGCCGGCGTGTCCGGGCACTGGTCCTGACCATCCGGCACGCCATCGGCGTCGGAATCCAGGATGCAGCCCTGCTCGTCCACGGAGACCCCTTCCGGCGTGTTCGGACAGGCGTCAATCGCGTTGGCGACACCGTCGCGATCTTCGTCGGCCTCACAGCCGTAGGCGCCGACAGCGGCTCCCGCGGTCGTAGCGGGA
>NZ_CAXFCL010000152.1:0-8233 GCF_964000955.1 uncultured Abyssibacter sp. | reverse complement strand
GACGCAAATGCGTCAGACACTGGGCCAGCTCTATCAGAATTCGGGCGAGTACCAGCAGGTGATCGGCACGCTGGCACCGACGATTCGCAACGACCCGGATGCCGACCCGCAATTGTTGCTCACCGTGGCGGCCGCCTACGCGCAGCTCGGCCAGCACCGGCAGGCCTTGCCGTTCATCGAGCGCGCCGTCCAGGGAACGGAATCGCCATCGCGCGAGATGTTGCAGGTCTACGCGGCGGTGCTGCTGCCATTGCGTCGCTACGATCAGGCCGCCCCGATCGTGGAGCGCCTGGTGCGCAGTGATCCGACCGATCGTCAGGGCTGGATGCAGCTCGCGGCGTTGCATGTTCAGCGCGAGGATTTCGATCGCGCCGCCGCGGTCATGGAGCTGGCGCATCGCCAGGGCATGCTGACCGAGCCGTCCGAACGTCGACAGCTCGCTAGCCTGTTCATGAAGGCTGGGGCGCCCTACGAGGCCGGTGCCCTGCTCAAGGGGTGGCTGGACAGCGACGCGCTGCCGGCCGATGCGGCCAGTCTCGGCATGCTCGCCGATGCCTGGAGCGCGGCTCGCGAGACGGACCAGGCGATTCGTGCACTGGGCCGTCTGAACGCGGTCGCGCCCAGCAGCAGGAGCTGGCTGCAGCTCGGACGTTTGCAGATGGAACAGGCGCGGTGGGCCGAGGCCGAGCAATCGTTCACCCGGGCGCTGGCGCAGGCGGATGGCATCCCCACCGATCAGACCCTGGTCGCTCTGGGGCTGACGCGCTACCAGCAGGCCGACATTGACGGTGCGTTGCGGGCGTTTCGTCAGGCCGCGCGATCCGGTCGCGTGCGCAAGGCCTCCGAACAGTGGATCGCTTTCCTGGAGTCGGGCGAGGCGCGCCAGCAGGCCCTGGAAGCCACGCGGCAACTCGTGGCGCGACGCGAGCAGGGCGAGGTGGAGAGCCGATTCGGTGACCTGCCGACCCGGCGGCCCGAGCGGCCGGGGCTGGCCGGCGTCGATCCGGACCTGCCAAGGCTGACCGACATCGGCGCGTTACGCGCCGGTACGGCCGACGGACGCATTCCGCCGTGGACCGGTGGGCTGACGGCCGATGCCGCGAACCTGACGATGCGCGACGGCCGTCCGGCGAACCCCTATGCCGACGATGCCGTGATCCGGACCATTCGCTCGACCAACTACACCGAGCTGGGCGATGCGCTGTCGGAAGGGCATCAGGAAATGCTGCGCCGTTTCAATGACTACGAGATGCGCGTCTATCCCAGCCACCGGCCGGTGGTGTATCCCGATGTGATTCGCCAGGCGTCGCAGGCCAATCGCGGATCGGCCCGGCTGCTGGAATCGGATTCGCTGTCCGGCGCGGATCTCGGCGTGCCGTTTCCCGAACCGAAGACCGGCGCTGAGGTGATGTGGAACCATCGGGTGCGCTACCGCGGCCGCACCCAGGACCTCTACACCGACGAGATGGTTACCTTCTCCGACGGCGACAGTCTGCAGACCAGTCGTCGCGAGCATGTGCTGTTCATCTACGGCAATTCGCAGCGGGTCGGCGAGGTGGCCGAGCGCAACATGCTGCTGTACTACGTCGGTTCGGTGGACAACGTGCCCGTTGTCGGTCGCGCCCTGGCGATTGTTCACGAGACGGCGGATCAGACCAGAGACAAGCGGCGGATCTGGGTGTCGGCGGGGCAGATCGGTCGTGTCCGTCGCATTCCTCCGGTGGGCTATGACTTCCCCAGGCCGGGTTCCGAAGGGCTCAGCTTCGTCGACCAGATCGACATGTACAACGGCGGCTTCCAGCGCTATGTGTGGAAGCTGCGTGGCCGGCGCGAGATGCTGGTGCCGTACAACAGCTACGACATCAACGATCCGTCGCTGGACTACGACCAGCTGCTGGGGCCGGGTCATCTGGACCAGTCCAGTGCGCGTTACGAATGGCATCGCGTCTGGGTGGTGGAGGCGACGGAACGCGCGCCGGCGCGTCACAAGATCGGCAAGCGCGTGTTCTACGTCGACGAGGACTCCTGGACCATCCTGATGGTCGATGTCTACGACCGTGCCGGCAATCTCTGGCAGTTGCAGGAAGGGCATCTGTACTTCGACTGGGCCGCCCAGGTGGCGGTGTCCGCGCCGATCGTCCACTACGACTTTTCCCGCAACGCCTGGTATGCGAACCGGCTGATGAACGAGGCGCGTGGCGTGGTGTTCAACGAGGGCGACTACGAGCCGGCGGACTTTCAGCCCAACCACGCTCCACGCGTCTTTCGCTGAGCGCGGATGGTCATCGTGTGCGTACAATGCGGTCCGATTGTGGCGTCATCCGACCCGGGGGCTGGGTCAGGACGACGAGGTGCCGGGACCGCTACCCGACGTGGTCCGTGACTGGGGTTGCCGTGTTTACTCGAACGCTGGATTCCGAATCGCTGCACAAGTTCGCGGCTGTTGAAGGACTGGGCTCGCTGACCGCCGAGCCGCTGGACGTCCGCCTGGAGCGAATCGCCAGGCTGGCGCGTCGGTCGCTGAATGCCGGCGGAGTGCTGGTCAGCTGGCGGGACGAGGATGGCCGGTGGCTGCACTGCGGCTGCGGGCCGGTCGAGCGCGTTGCCGCCGGCGGTGGGTCGGAGCCGGAGTGGCTGGAGCCGCTGGCCTCACAGGATCAGTGGGTGCGCCGCGATGACCCGCAGGTGCCGTATCTCACCGCGATACGCCTGGCCGATACCGATCGCAACCTGGTCGGGGCATTCGTGCTGTTCGACGAAACCACCGGCAAGCGTGGCAAGCAGGACCACGATCGCATGCGTGACTACGCGGCCTGGGTGGAGACGGAGCTGCGGGTTCAGCATCTCTACCGCGGCCAGGAGCGCCTGCTCGAAGAGCTTTACATGGCGCGTCACCAGGCGTTGAAGGATCACCTGACCCGCTTGTGGAACCGCCACGCGATGGTCGAATTGATGGCGCGTGAGCTGCAGCGGGCGGAACGCGAGGTCATTGGCACAGGGTTGCTGATCGGCAGCGTGGATCAGCTCGACGTCAACGTCGCCGTCCCCGATCCGCAGACCGACGCTCTGCTGAAGACCGCCGCGGACCGAATGACCGGCGCGGTGCGGCCCTACGATGCGCTCGGCAAGTTCGGTGGCAACGAATTCCTGGTGATGCTGCCGTCATGCCCGGCCGATGCCGTGACCGATGTCGCCGACCGGATGCTGCTGACGCTCAGCGCCCAGCCGGTGGATACCCCGTCGGGCCCGCTGATGCTGACCATGAGCATGGGTACGGCGCATGCCGGACCCAATGATCGACTCGACCCCGAGGATTTGATCCGGGCGGCTGACGTCGCGCTGGGTCGAGCCCGCGAAGCAGGCGGCAACACCGTCGTCGATGCTCTGTCTGGCGACTACCAGGCCGACTGACGGACAGGCTTCAGTTCGGCAGCTTCGCCTGCACCAGTGCCGCGATGTCCGGCAGGGTCGCGGCGAGTTCCCCGCCGGCCGTGCCGCGAAGCTGCTTGTACATCCGCTTGAACGTCTTGTTCTGACTGTGCTCGGCACGAGCGTCAGTCACCGACAGCATGGCCTCCGTCACTTCGTCATTCCGCCGTTGCACGAACTGCGGAAAGTCGGTTTCGTCGCTGGCGCGGAACTCCTGGAAATATGGGTCCAGCGCCTCGCAGAACTCCGGCAGCAGGCGGTTGATCACGTTCGGCAGGATGTCGTGCCGGTTCGCCTTCGCCAGCTTCAGCGCGGTGCGCAGCCCCGCGCCGGAGAATCCGCGGCGATGGGCGATGTGCTGCTCGATGACCGCGGTGATGCGGTCCACCACGGTGTCCCGGTAATCGTCTGCCAGTAGAATGTCTGCGAGTTGCATGAAGCGGTCGGTCTCCGACGGTGCCGTCCGGTCCGTTGGTGAGCGGTCTGGCGAACGGACCGGACGGCGATCGACCACAGGCGATCACTGGTCACGAGACGGGATTGCGCATCTGCTACGGTGTAGCCGCCTCTGGCGGTCATGCCACGCCGGAACGCCGCGCAATCTCCACCTCGCGCGCCGGCCATTTAAGCGACGCCACCAAGGATTCGGATGAGTGAAAACGGCGGCAAGCCTAGCATAAGGCGATTGAAGACCAGGCCGCGTGATCGCAACTGGGCGATGACCCGGATGGGGCTGTCGGCCGGGGCGCATTTCGCGGCTCACACTATGGGGAATCTGTTCCGGTCGGGCGACGATCGGGACGAGCGCAATCGCGAGTTCTTCCGTCATCAAGCTCAGGTGCTGGCCGATCAGCTCGGCGAGCTCAAGGGTTCGGTGATGAAGGCCGGCCAGATGCTGTCGCTTTACGGCCAGTATTTTCTGCCGCCGGAAGCCGTCGAGGTCCTGTCCAGCCTTCAGGACGACACCGCACCGGTGGACTGGTCCTTCGTCCGCCCGGTGGTCGAGCAGCAGCTGTCGGCGGAACGCAGGGCGGAACTCGAGATCGACGAGCGCCCCATTGCCGCCGCCTCGCTGGGGCAGGCGCACCGGGCCCGGCGCAAGTCCGACGGCCAGGAACTGGTCGTGAAGATCCAGTACCCCGGCGTTGCCGATGCGATCGACAGCGACGTCAAGACCATCGTCCGCCTGCTCTGGGTCTCCAAGATGGTGCCGCGCGAGCTGTCCATGGACCCGGTGATCGCCGAGGTGCGCGACATGCTTCGGCGCGAGGTCGACTACGAGCACGAGGCGCGCGCCACCCGCACCTTCGCGGACAAGCTGGCGGATGACGCCCGGTTCGTCGTCCCGACGGTGCTGCCAGAGTATTCCGGATCGTCGGTCCTGACGATGAGCTACGAGCATGGCGAGCCGCTGCGCTCCAAACGTGTGCTCTCGCTGCCGCATGAACAGCGCGAGGGTCTCGGCCGCTCGCTCATCTGGCTGTTCCTGCACGAGTTCTTCAACTGGCACATGGTCCAGACGGACCCGCACTTCGGAAACTACCGTGTCCGCCTGCCGAAGGACGGGCCGCCGCAGCTCGTGCTGCTGGACTTCGGCGCCACCCGCCATTTTTCGTCCGCATTCGTGGCTGGGTATCGCGACATCGTCGCCGGCGCCGTGGAGCGGGATCGCGAGCGTCTGCTGACGGGCGCGGAGTCCATCGGGTTGATGAGCCGCCGGTTTCCGCGGGAGACGCTGGATGCCTTCGAGACGCTTTGCCACACGATTGTCGAGCCGTTCATGATCGGTACCGATCAGGGGCCACCGCAGGAGCTAATCGGCGATCATGGTTACCGTTTCGGCGCCACCGATCTGCCACGCCGCGTGACCAACCTGATGTCGCGGGCGGCGCTTTCGCGGTATTTTCGCATTCCGCCGCGCGAGATCGTGTTTCTCCATCGCCGCATGGCTGGCGCGTTCATCGCGCAATCCGTGCTGGATGTGGAGTGGAATCCGCGCGACATGTTGCTGGAGGTGCTGGCCGAGGGCGCCTGACCCCGCGCCACGCCGACGCAACACACAAGAATCGACAGCAAGACCCACGTTCAGGGAGACGTCATGCAGTTTCAGCAAATCTTGGAATACAACAAATCCTCCGATGCCGTGATCAAGATGTTCGGTGATCCGGCCTACTTCGAACGCAAGTTCCAGCTGCTCGATGCGCGTGCGTTCGAGGTGCTGAAGCAGTCCACGGACGGATCCGATTTCTCCATCACGATGAAGATCACGTTTCCGCTCAGCGTTCCGGTGCCGGGCTTCGCGAAAAAGGTGATCGGCGACACCACGACGCTGACCGAGGAGGACAGCTGGGACCTCGCGGCGAAGACGGGCACGCTGTCGGTGGATGTCCATGGTGTGCCGGTCGAGGCTGTCGGCAGGATGCGGCTGGTGGATCGCGGGGCCGGTTGTGTCAATCAGATCGACTGGGAGATCAGTTGCTCGATTCCCCTGATCGGCAAGAAGGTCGCGAAGCTCATTGCCGACGACATCCAGGCCAAGGGCGCCGAAGACGCCCGGGTTACCAACGAGATCCTGACCGACTACGACGCCTGATGTCCGACTCCGACTCCCGGAACGAACCCGAAACCCCGACCTTCTGGCAGACGCTGACCAGCGTGCTGGCGGCGTTTTTCGGCGTGCAGAGTTCCAGCGCGCGCAAGCGGGACTTCACCCGAGGCAAGCCGTCGCATTTCATCATCCTCGGCCTGATGGCGACGGTGCTGTTCGTGTTGATCCTGGTCGGCGTGGTCAAGCTGGTGCTGGGGCTGGCTGGCGTCTGAGGCCCGCGATTCCCGTCAGTCCCGCTGGCTGGTCAGTGTCTTCAGCCGGTAAAGCGCGTCCAGCGCCTCGCGCGGGCTGAGCCCGTCGGGATCGATTGCCGCCAGCGTATCGAACAGCTCGTCGGGCTCCGGCGATCCGGTTTCCGGTTCCTCGGATGCGGGCGCACCCGCCTCGAACAGCCCGATCTGCGGTCCGCCCTGGCGGTGATGTTCGGCTTCCAGCTGGCGCAGGTAGCGCTGCGCGGCCTTGACCACCGGTTTCGGCACGCCGGCCAGCGAGGCGACCTGCAGCCCGTAGCTCTGGTTCGCCGGTCCGGATTTCACCCGGTGCAGGAACACCAGCCGGCCACGATGCTCGGTGGCGTCCAGATGCAGGTTGACCGTTGCCGGCCATTGCTCGGCCAGTTCGGTCAACTCGAAATAATGCGTCGCGAACAGGGTGAAGCTGCCGATGTCGGTGGCCAGTGCCTCGGCGGCGGCGCGGGCCAGCGACAGACCGTCGTAGGTGCTGGTGCCGCGGCCGATCTCGTCCATCAGCACCAGGCTTTCCCGCGTCGCGTTGTTCAGGATGTTCGCGGTCTCCTGCATTTCCACCATGAACGTGGAGCGTCCGCCGGCGAGGTCGTCGGCGGCGCCGATGCGGGTGAAGATGCGGTCGATCGGACCAATCCGCGCCGATTCGGCGGGCACGTAGCTCCCGGTATGCGCGAGCAGCACGATCAACGCGGCCTGACGCATGAACGTCGACTTGCCGCCCATGTTCGGTCCGGTGATCACCGCCAGTCGGCGCGTGTCATCCAGTTGCAGGTCGTTGGCCACGAACGGTTCGGTCGTCGTCTGCTCGACGACCGGATGGCGACCCGCATGGATGTCCACGCCCGGCTCGTCAACCAGCTCCGGCGCGACAAAGCGCAGCGCGTTGGCGCGTTCGGCCAGGCACAGCAGCACGTCCAGCGACGACAGCGCGCGGGCGGTTTGTGACAGCGCGCCCATGTCCTCGGCGATGCGGTCCAGCAGTTCGGCGTAGAGCTGCTTTTCGCGTGCCAGCGCCCGCTCGCGGGCCGAGAGCACGGGGTCCTCGAACTGCTTGAGCTCCGGGGTGATGAAGCGCTCGGCGTTCTTCAGCGTCTGGCGGCGGGTGTAGTCGTCCGGTGCGACGGATGACTGCGAGCGGGGCAGCTCGATGTAGTACCCGTGCACGCGGTTGTAGCCGACCTTGAGCCGGTCCGCGCCCAGGCGGGTTCGCTCCCGAGCTTCCAGGTCGCGCAGGTAGCCATCGGCGTTGCTGGACAGGTTTCGCAGTTCGTCCAGTTTGGCGTCATAGCCTTCCCTGATGACGCCGCCGTCGCGGATCAGCAGCGGCGGTTCGGGGATGACCGCGCGGGCAAGGATGTCGGCCAGCGTGTCATGACGGCCCAGCGCCAGGCGGCTTTCCGCGGTCAGCGGCGCGTCGCAGACCGCCAGTGCGGATTCCAGTTCCGGCAGGATTGTCAGCGTCGCTGACAGGCCGGTCAGATCGCGGGGGCGGGCCGAGCGCAGGGCCACGCGGCCGAGGATGCGCTCCACGTCGGCGACCTTGCGCAGCAGCTCGCGCGCGGTGTCGGCCGCGATGCCGGGTTCGTCCGCGCGCATGAATTCGGCGATGGCCGCGTGTCGATTGCGCAGCAGCTCGCGATCGCGCAGCGGCCGGCCCAGCCAGCGCCGCAGCTCACGGCTGCCCATGGCGGTCTGGCAGCGGTCCAGCAGTCCGACGAGGCTCAGCCGGGCATCGCCGGACAGCGACTGATCGATCTCCAGATTGCGGCGGGTGACGCTGTCCAGCAGCAGCGCGTCGGAAGACTGCTCGCGCGACAGGCCGGACAGCAGCGGTCGGGCGTCGCGCTGGGTTTCCGCCACGTAGTCGAGCAGCGCCCCGGCCGCGGCGATGGCGGCGGGGCAGCTGTCGCAGCCGTAACCGGACAGGTCCTTGACCTCGAATGCAGCG
>NZ_CAXFCL010000151.1:0-9680 GCF_964000955.1 uncultured Abyssibacter sp. | reverse complement strand
GCGTTCGATGACGCGGTTGACCGCCTCCTGCAAGGCGATCACGCCCGTGCCCAGACGCACCGTGAACGCCGGGTGGTCCACGCCGACCCGCTCCACCGCTTGGCGAGCGGTGACCAGAGCCTGATCCACCGTCTCCTGGCGGTTGTCGGCATACCACATCGACACCGTGGAATGCTGGAGGTCCTCCGACACCACATGGCTATAGGCCTCGGCCGAGGCGCCCATCATCGCGCCCATGGTCGCGGCGCTGATCGCCGACTGGCGCGGGTCCAGCGGCAGCCATTTCGGGTGCCCGCCGGAGAACAGGCGATTGACTTCGGTCAGGTAGTCCGCGAAGGACAACGTGGCCCGTGGCGGAAACTCGGCCGCTTCCAGGCTGCGCTGCAATCCCTGCATGGTCTGGACGGTGTCCAGTTGCTGACTGACCCAGTTCGGGTCGTCGGGATCTTTGGCCTCGAGAATGATCTCCAGCGTGTTCGTGCCCGGAAAGTGATCGTTGATCGCGCGCACCGCGGTGTTGAACTCGGAGTCGTGCCACAGCAGGCTGCTGCCCTCCACCGGGTTGCCGATGCGGATCTGCGTCGACGTCCAGCCGACGACCACGGCCACGACCGCGACCACGCCGGCGGTCCGCCAGACCACGCGACGCCGGCTGAGCCCGGCGATGCCGACCAGAAGCCGGTTCAGCACCGCGCGATGTCCGTCGGAGCCGTCCGCGGTGCGCCGTGTTTTCGGCGACGGCGTGGTCGCCAGCAGCAGCGTGATCAAACCCACGCCGGTGGGAATCAGCCACAGCGCCCACATGCCGCAGAAGATCGCGTGCCGCACCATCGCGGGAATCGGCGCGGCAATGACGACGGCAATGCCCATGGCGTCGGTGAGAATCGACAGCACCGACGGTGTCGCCATCCGTTCCATGGTCCGCCGCGCAGCCTCCGCACGGTCACCGCATTCGGCCAGCAACTCGGAGAAGCGCTCGATGAACTGCACGCTGTGCGAGAACGAGCGCGCGATGAGCAGCAGCGGCACCACCATCAGCAACGGCTCGACCTCGATGTCCAGCCAACCGACGAACCCGAAGCCCCAGATCGCCGCCGTGCCGCTGGTGACGATCGGAATCACCACGCCAACCAGACTGCGCATGTACAGCATCAGCGCTAGGATGAGAATGCCGATGGTGACGCCGAAGATCATGAACAGCTCGACCTGGTGGCGGTAAACCCACCCCACCAGCGCCGGTTGTCCGGTCAGGTGAACGGCGTGCCGGTCGCTACGCGCCGCCTCGACCAGACCCTGCACGTACTCGAAGGTCTCGGCGTAATCGAGACGATGCTCGATGAACGTCGCCATGATCAGCGTCGCGCTCTCGTCGCCGGAGATCAGGAAGGTCTTGGTGTTGGGCGACTTGTTGACCCGCTCATGGAACGCCGCGATTTCCGCCGGCGTGCGCGGCGGGGTGTCGTTCATCAGCGGGCGCATGTCCACGCCGAAGGGGGTCGCCTCGGAATAGCGGGCTTTTTCGGTGGTGATCGAGATCACCTGGGCGTGATCGACCGCCGGCGCGAGGTCGATATCGCGCGTCAGCCGCCAGACCAGTTCGATGGTGTCGGTGTTGTAGATGGTCCCATCACGGTTTTGCACCATCACCATCAGCGTGAGCGGGTTGCCGAAATTCGGGTGATCCTTGAACACCTGCACGAACGGATCGTCCCTCGGCAGCAGGTCCGAGAACACGGTCTTGAGCTGGACACGTGGCACCCCGATCGCGAAGAACAGCGTGACCAGCGCGAAGGCGGCCAGACAGAGCCGGCGATGTTCGATCATCCAGGCCGCGAGCCGGGCCCGACGCGACGCTCCCACGCTCAGGTCTTGCCCAGCTTGATCAACGCGAGCTGCGTCAGATAGCGATCGAATAGCTCCGGATCATTGGCGCCGCTCTTGTGGACGCCCTCGACCTGGCGCACCTGCTCCAGCCGGGTGACGTCACCGGTCTGGATGTCGGATGCGATGACATGCGTCCAGCTCCAGTACGGGTGCTCACCGTCCATGATCCGCTGGTCGCCGTTCTCGTAAAGGCTGTAGGCCCCGTCGAACGAGCGATAGGGATTGCCGCGGCGGTCGTAGGTGACCATGCCGATTAGCGCCTGGTTGCGGGCGTCGAACCACAGGTGTTTCTTCGACACCGGCGCACGCGGAAAGCCGGTCGGCCGGGCCTCGACGACGATGGCTTCGGGCACCAGCTCCACCTTGGTATTCCAGAACGACAGGTCTCGGCCGCCGCCGTGGGTCTCGTGCTCCCAGTTCTCATGCGCCGAGTTCCAGTTGTCCGACAGCCCCGCCAGAAACGGACCGCGGTGGACAATCTTGAAGTCGCCCCAGGTGCGCAGCGGATCGCCCGTGCCCCAGGAATCGGACAGGTACAGCGACGTGCCGGGCAGCAGCGGCTCGAAGCGCTGGTCGGTGGGAAACCGGCGTATGCGGCGGAACTCGGCGACATAGCCATGCAGTTCCGGGAACACGTTCTGGTCGTAATCCCAGATGTTCAGAAACGAGGTGCCGCGAAACTGCTGCGGCTCCAGGAAGAACACCGACTGAAAGCGCAGCTTGTCCTTGTACTTAGGCCAGTAGGGCTTGGGCTCCATCGCCACGCGGGCCACGGTGTTCAGCTCCGCCCAGCCGCCGGTATAGCGGAACTTGACCTTTCCGTCCGCGTTCAGCGACGTCATCTTGATCGCGTAGAAACTCGCGTCGTGCCGGCCCCAGCTCAGCACCTGGGCGGCGTAGAGTTCGACGGCCTTCTGCGGGTCGGGAAACGGATTGCCACCGATCCACGGCTCACCGGTGTCGGTGACCACGTTGCCCTTGTCGTCAAACCGCGCCTTGCCGGCATTGCGCAGCGTGGCCTCGATGTATTCCCAGGGCGACAGGCGCATCGGGTCGGTGGTCGTCGCGACCAGTTCCAGCCGTCGCCCCTGCTCCTTGATCTGCTGGTAGCGAATGGGCTCCAGCAGGTCCTTGACCAGCTCGACGTTGCCGGCGTCGATGGTGTCACCCGGGCTGATCTTGCCGCCGGTGTACTCGTCGATGGACAGCAGTTCGTCCGGATAGGCCGGACTGATATCACCCTGATTCGCGATCGTCGACCAAAGCGGCATCAGCAGACCGGCGCCACCGACGCCTTGCAGAGTCCGGCGCAGAAACTCGCGGCGGCTGTAATCACGCCCGAAGCGTCTGACGTGCATGGACGGTCTCCTCCACGGCGAAAACCCGGACGTGTCCGCCCGCCGCATTGTTCGAATGTTTACGTCGCACCTTGATCGTCGAGGGACCCACCCTTCACCACCCGAATGGGTAGTCACATGCACGGGGCAATCGCCGGAGGATCGTGGGGCTGGTCGGCCAGGGAGGGTCCGATGACAACCACAGCAATCAGCGCCGTCCGGGTTGAAACGGCCATTGCACCGTCGCCGTTCGTTGGGACGCGCGCCTCGGTTACGGCGGGAAGCCCGTGATCTCCGCGCGCTTACGCCAACCGTCACGCATCACGCTGGGCGCGGTGCTGTTGTGCGCCGCCATCACCGCCTGGGCGGAACTGGATCTCGCCGCCTTCGATCGCCAGGTCGACGCTCAGCTCGCACCACTGCGCCCCGCCGATTCGGCCGAACCACCCGGCATCGACATCCGTGTCACGGGCCTGGACCCGGCAACCGATATCCGGGGCTTCGTGGAACTGATCGATGCCGACGGATCGGCCTGGCTGCCCACGCTGCTGATGCGTTCGGGCGACGAACGCCAGACCCTGACCGGAAAGCTGCCACCGCTGCCGCCCGGTGTCGCGGACATGCGCATCAACCTGCGCCTGCGGGACGATACCGGTATGCGCTGGCTTGCCCGTACGGTTCGTCTGCACACCGGCGGTGATCTGTTCGCGGTCGACTGGACGATCCGGAACACCACGACCGGATCGGCATCCATCGACGCCACCGCCTGGTCCGTGAGCGACCCGCGACCCTTGCTGCAACGCCTGCTGCCGACGCCATTCGGGCTCCCGGTCGCCGCTGTCGCCACACTGGATGATCGCACCGAACCACCACCGGGCTTGGAAAACCTGGAATCGGCCTGCGCCGCCGACCCGACTCGGGTGAGGTCACCGTTCAGCGCCCTGGCCCCGGCGGCTCGCGCACACTGGCGTATTCGCCTCCTCGCCGTTCGCTGCGCGCTGTGGGCGGGACGCAGGGATATCGCATTCGCCGGCATTCTGCGCGCGGCGGACGACGGACATCTGCGTCCGGCGCTGGCGGCGCCGGCGCTGGAACTCGCCCGGAGCGATATCGACCACCAGCGCCACGAACGGGCACTGGCCACGCTCGACGCGATCGACCCGGTGCTGCCGGACACGGCCCGGGATGACTGGCGTCATCTTCGCGCCCTCGCCTATCTCGGACTGCGGCAACCGGACATGGCCAGCGAAACCCTGTCGTCCGGCCGGCACCTCGGCCCGCTGGTGCACTGGGAGTCGGGCGACCCGGACCATGTGAAATACATCTACATGCGAATGAATCTGGCGATCGCGCTTGCGCAGTCCGGGCACAAGCCGCTCGCGATGACGCTGCTGGACGATATCGGCCGGCGTAACCCCGACGACGACGAAACCCTGGCGCTGCGCGAACGGGCCAATGCGATGCTGGGCTGGATGCTGCTCCGGGATGGTCACGGCGCCAACGCCGTCGCCGTGTTCGATCGCATGTTCTCCGGCAGCCAGGCCGCGGACATGGCCATGCTGGGGCTGGGCTGGGCGCTCGCCGGGGAGCCGGGAAGCGCGCAACCCCGTCCGCGGCTGCCGGTCGATGCGTCGGTGACGATGGACGCACCAACTCCCACCGTGCTGGTGGCGATGGAACGCGCCGACGTACTGTCCTGCGAACAAATCCTCGCGTTGCTGCCCGGCGCGGCCACGCCCTGCTCCGTGCCCACCGAACTCGACTGGTCCTGGCCGGATGACGAGGAGCAGCGACGGGATCGGGCGCTGTCGGTCTGGAGCGCGCTACTCGACAGACAGACGCAAAGTGTCGCGTCCATCGAAGCCGCGATCGCCGCCGCCGACATCCTGATCCATCGCCAGCGCCAGGCCACGGCCGGGGAACAGCTCGACACGACATTGACGACCATCTCGCGCACGGATAGCGCGATCGCCGAGGCGCGTCGTCACCTGGCCGGCGCACTGCCGACAACCCCCGCCGCGCCACCCGGCACCGCGATGCGCACCGGTGCCGAGGCCGTGGACCTGGAACTCGGCGACTGGCTGGCCTCCGCGCCGGTGCATCAGGCCCTGGAAACCCTGCAATGGCTGGACGCCCCGTGGGTGGACACGCTGGAGCCGGCCCGGCGTGAGCATCTCCGGGCGATCCGCCAATCCCTGCTGGAAGCGCTGGTCGCCGATGGCCAGTCGCGACTCGACGGAATCCACGAACGGCTGCGCCGCTACGAATTCGCCGCGCGATTCAGGCTGGCTCGATTACAGGATGCCTCGTAGACAAGATCGTCCGCTGTCCCGCAGCTCGCGGGACAGCGCACGTTTTCCGGCCTGTCTCTGCGCTTTGGTGCTCTTGCCGTGGGCACCGCCCTTTTGCAGCAGCGGATGCGTGGCCGCTCGAAAGCGCAGCTTCGGCTTGCCGGTGGTTTTCATGACGAACTCCTCGTCATGTGGGTGGACCGGAGAACCCGACGGCCCCGAGCGGGCCGAGAAAGATGGTCGGGGCGGAGGGATTTGAACCCCCGACCCTCTGCTCCCAAAGCAGATGCGCTACCAGGCTGCGCTACGCCCCGACTGTGTTGCCTTCAGTTTACTCGTCTACCTTCATCGCCGAACGCATCGTGAAATCGAAACATCCGTCACACTCGGGCTCCTGCCCTCGTGTCAGTTCGCCGTCGCCCCGGCCGGGCTTCCTGCCCGGCGTTCGCATCGGCGAAAGCAGTGCTTTCGCTTCGTCGATGCTCACCCAAAGCAGATGCGCTACCAGGCTGCGCTACGCCCCGACTGTGTTGCCTTCGTTCCCGACGCAAGCCCGGTCTGGAACGGGCGCGGATTGTAGCAGGTCGAACGGTCCATAGCCGTCACCGGAAGGCCCGTGCGACAATTTCATCTGCGCCATCAGTCTGCCTCTTGAATGACAGCCCAATTGATTGACGGACGCGCGATTGCCAACGGTGTGTTGGAGCGCGTCCGGACCACTGTGGACCAGCACCCGGATCGACCGCGCCCCTGTCTTGCGGTGGTGCTCGTCGGAGCCGACCCCGCCTCGCAGACCTATGTCGGCTCCAAGCGCAGGACCTGCGAGAAGCTGAACTTCGGGTCGGTGGCGCTGGATCTTCCAACCGAGACGACACAGTCGGACCTGATCGCCCGGATCGACGCACTGAACGCGGACGACTCGGTCCACGGCATTCTCGTGCAGTTGCCGCTGCCGGCGCATATCGATCCCACCGCGATCATCGAGCGGATTGATCCGCGCAAGGATGTGGACGGCTTTCACCCCTACAACATCGGTCGGCTGGCGCAGCGCATCCCGGCCCTGCGTCCCTGCACGCCGCTGGGCGTGATGACGCTGCTGGAGCAGACTGGCCTGCCGGTGCGTGGCAAGCGCGCGGTCGTGGTCGGCGCATCGAACATCGTCGGACGACCGATGGCCATGGAGTTGCTGCTCGCCGGTGCGACGGTCACGGTGACGCATCGCTTCACCGAGCATCTCGATGAAGAGGTCGCGCGCGGTGACATCGTGATCGCGGCCGCGGGCAAGCCGGGACTGGTAAAAGGCGACTGGATCAAGCCCGGCGCGGTGGTCATCGACGTCGGCATCAACCGCCGCGCCGACGGCAAGCTGGTCGGCGACGTCGAGTTCGATGTCGCACGCGAGCGGGCAGGATGGATCACGCCGGTGCCGGGCGGGGTGGGCCCGATGACCGTTGCGATGCTGATGGCGAACACCCTGACCGCCTGCGAGATGCAGCGCGCGGCCCGATCCGGCTGAACCGAAAGGCGCTCAGCCGCGCTTGAGGCCGTTGCGGGGTTTCTTGTCGGCGGATTCGGTCTCGATCCGGTGCAGCATCGCCTCGTACGCCAGTGCGACGCTGCGCAGGAACATGTCGATCAGCTCCTGATCCGGACGCGACATGGTGGCGGGCCCCGAGATGTAGAGCAGGTGCTGTCCGCCACCGCTGGACTCGAAATAACCCGAGAAATGCTCCGGCGTGACGATGTTGCGGTGCTTGCGCGCCGCCAGTGTCAGGTTGTGGTAATCGAAATGCGCCAGCACATCACCAGGCTTGCGCCCCACGAAGTCGGTGAAACGACCGGTCGCGGCGACGATGCGCTCTTCGCCGCCCTCGCGCACGGTCGCGACACTGGAACTGACGTAGATCATGTCGGCCGAGTCGTAGATCAGCGCGGCAACCTGTTCCAGTACGCCCTGCACGAACTGCTCGACCGATTCGGTCTTGAACAGATTGGCGGAAGCCTGCACGACCTGCAGCAGTCCGCGGCGATTGGCCTCCAGCGCCAGCAAATCCCGATACGAACGCAGCGCCGTGTAGACCACGGTGAACAGCTTCTTGGCCGTGAGCTCGGTCTTTTCCTTGTAATCGTTGATGTCGTAGCGACGAATGACATCGCGTTCGGGCGCCTGGCCCGGCTGCCCGGTCCGCAGAACGATACGGGTGAAGCGGTTTTCGATGACGTTGCGGATGAAATCCGCGACTTCCAGACCGGCGTGATCGGTCTCCATGACCACGTCGAGCAGCACCACCGCGATGTCGCGTCGCTCGCGCAGCACCTCGCGCGCCTGAGCAGCCGAGTGCGCGGATACGAACTCCAGACCGCGCCCCGCGAACTCGAAGCCGCTGAGCGCCAGCTTGGTCACGGCATGCACTTCTTCTTCGTCATCGACGATCAGCAGCGGCCACCGCGCCAACTCGCCTGAAAACTCTTGGGAATCTTCGTCGTCGTCGGCAAAGACCAGATCATCTTCCATCACGGCGCCCCAGGAACATACGGAAAATCGAAAGCGAAACGCGTCCCCTTCCCGAGTTCACTTTCGCAGCTCACGCGCCCGTCCATGGCCTGCGTCGCCAGGTTATACACAATATGCAGTCCAAGTCCGCTGCCACCCTGCCCACGACGCGTCGTGAAGAACGGATCGAAAATCTGCTTGAGATGATCCGGCGGTATACCTCGACCGTCATCGGCAAAATTCATCAGAATTCGATCTCCCGCCCGACGAACGGTCAGCGACATCGTCCCGGGCGTGTCGTCTTTGAAGGCGTGCAGCAGCGCGTTCATGACCAAATTGGTCACAATCTGCGACCAATTGCCAGGATGCCCGGAGATTATCAGGCCCTCCTCGCAGGAGAAATCCAGCGAATGCGGCGTCTTGCGCAGGTTCGGCGCCAGCGAGAGCAAGACATCCTCCAGATAGGGCTTGACCTCGAAGCTGCGCCGCTCGTCGCTGGACTGGTCCACCGCGACCTGCTTGAAACCCTGGATGAGCTCCGCGGCGCGGCGCAGGTTTCCCAGCAGGATCCCGGCGCTGTCCCGAGCCACCTGGATGTAGGCCTCCAGCTGCGATTTCTTGAGTTGGCCGCTGGCCATGCGCTCGGACAGATCGGCCGTCTGCTCCTGCAGATGACTGGCCGCGGTCACGCCAATGCCGATCGGCGTGTTGATCTCATGCGCCACGCCGGCGACCAGGCCGCCCAGCGAGGCCAGCTTTTCGGACACGAGCAGTTGCTCGCGCGCCACCTCGAGGCTCTCCTCCGCCCGCTTGCGCTCGGTGATATCGCGAATCGCGCAGACCACCATGGGCTCTCCATCGGAGACGGTGTGACCAATGGACACATCGATCGGAAACTGCGTGCCGTCCTTGCGACGCCCGATGCCTTCGCGGTCTCCGCGCTCGGACTCGGCTTCAAGCCCGTTGAGCATGCTGTCGATCAATGCGTCGACACGGTGATGCGAGGTCGCGCTGAGTTCCGAGATCGACATGCCGACGAGCTCGGTCGAGCTGTAGCCGAACATCCGCACCATGGCCGGGTTCACCGTCTCGATCACCCCACCCTTGCGCACGGTGACGAGCCCGTCCGGCACGGCGGCGACGATGCTGCGGATCAGGTCTTCGGAGGCACGACGAACCGCCTGCGATTCCTTGACCTCCTTGGCCCGTCGCTCGATGGCGTAACGAATCGTGCGCAGCAGCGCATCGCCATCTTCGTAGTCGCCCTTGACGATGTAGTCCTGCGCGCCCTGCTGGAGCGCGGTCGTGGCGATGGTGTCGTTCTTCAGCCCCGTGAGCACGATGATCGCCGTATCCGGCGCCACCTGTGTGATGGCCTCGATGTTGCCCAGGCCCTCACCGTCCGGCAGCCCGAGATCGAGCAGCACGCAGTCGATGGGCTGCTGCTCCAGCACGTCACGGGCCTCGGACAACCGGGTCGCGTGCTTCACGTCCAGACCGCGCGGAAAATCCGCCATGGACAGGAAGGTTTCGATCAGGCGTGCATCGAATTTGGAATCCTCGACCAGCAACAACCGCATCGGACCGGTGTCCGGGAGGATCGCTCTGGAGGTTGGCAGATCGCTGGTCAAGTCTCTTCCGAATCGTCTGTCAGGCTTAGGGAAGCTCTAATCT
>NZ_CAXFCL010000150.1:0-9033 GCF_964000955.1 uncultured Abyssibacter sp. | reverse complement strand
GGTGACGACGAGGACGAGCGCGAGGCGAAGGAGAACACGCTGTTCGCCCGCTACGGCATGGGCGCCAACAGCAGCGGGGATTCGTATCGTGAATGGAATACCGTCAGCGGCGGTGTCTACGAACGTTTTGACATCACCGCCGCGGCCAGCGGCTTTCTGAACCCGTCGTCGCCGGACGAGGACTACCGCAACGAGCCGAACAGCTTCGGCTACATCGTGGAGATCGATCCCTTCGATCCGGCGTCGCGGCCGCAGAAGCGCACCGCGCTGGGTCGTTTCGGGCACGAGGGTTGCTGGATTGGCCCCGTGACCGCCGGCGAGCCGCTGGTGTTCTACATGGGCGATGACTCGCGCAACGAGTACATCTACAAGTTCGTGTCCGACGCGGTCTGGGATCCGGCCGATGCCACGGCGGCGGATCGCCTGGCCACCGGCGCCAAGTACATGGACGCCGGCACGCTCTACGTTGCCCGCTTTGATGCCGACGGCACGGGTGTCTGGTTGCCGCTCAGCTTCGGCGATGCCCCGCTGACCTCCGGCAATGGCAGCTATTCATTCGCCGATCAGGCCGATGTGGTGCTGGCCACGCGGCTGGCTGCCGACGCGCTGGGCGGCACGCCGATGGATCGTCCCGAATGGGGCGCGGTCGACCCGCTGACCGGTGAGGTGTACATGACGCTGACCAACAGCTCGAGTTCGAGCAGCGGTCGCGGGCAGGGCGGCGGTGGCTCGCAGCCGGTTGATGCGGCCAACCCCCGGTCCTACGTCGATGTCGACGGCAACGAAGGCCAGGGCAACGTCAACGGCCACATCATTCGCTGGCATGAAGATGCCGGCAATGCCTCGACCAGCTTCACCTGGGACATCTTCCTGTTCGGTGCCGAGGCCGATGCCGACCCGGCCACGATCAACCTGTCGGGTCTGACCGCGGACAATGATTTCTCCAGCCCGGACGGGCTGTGGTTCGATAACCGTGGCCTGCTGTGGATCCAGACCGATGACGGTGCCTACAACGACGTCACCAACGACCAGTTGCTGGCCGCGGTGCCGGGTGCCGTGGGCGATGGCCATGCGGTGGATGTCACCTCGCCGCTGAGCGGCGAAACGGTCACGACCTACGTTGGTCGCTCGGCGAGTACCGACAACCTGCGCCGGTTCCTGGTCGGTCCGAGGGGCTGCGAGATCACCGGCATCGCGTCGAATCCGGCGAATACCGCGCTGTTCGTCAACGTCCAGCATCCGAGTTCACCGACGCTGGACGGCGGTGACAGCTGGCCGAACACCAGCGGGGATGCCACGGCCCTGGGCAACGGCGCGCGTGGTCGCTCCGCCACCATCGTCATCACCCGCAACGACGGCGGCGAAATCGGCATCGGCTGATTCGCCTGCAAGTTCGACAAAGCCCGGCTTCGGCCGGGCTTTTTTGTGTCGGACGGGATTGATTTTGTCCGCAACGGGCGCACAATCCGCTCGCCGAATTGCCGGTTCTTGCGAGTTCAGATGGCTTGGTCACGGATTTGTCGGGGACGGGCTGGGTGCATCCCTGCCTGCGTTGTGGCGCCTGCTGCGCGCACTATCGAGCGTCGTTCTACTGGGCCGAAGGCGATGATGTGACACCAGGTGGCGTGCCGGTGCAGCTCACGGCCAGGCTGACACCGCATCGGCGGGTGATGCTGGGTACGGATCAACCGAAGCCGCGATGCATCGCGCTCCAGGGGACGGTTGGCGAGCGGGTCTACTGCTCGATCCATCCCCTGCGCGCCAGCGTCTGCCGGGACTACGTGCCCAGCTTCGAGGACGGCCAACATCACGCCCGCTGCGACGAGGCGCGTGCCGTCCATGGCCTGCCTCCACTGACGCCGGCTGACTGGTCGGAGGAGCGGCCCGACGATGATTCGCCCACCCGACCGCCGCGTCTGCCGCGCGCGGCCTGAATACCGTGGCGGCCGCCTCGCGACGCCGTCGCTAGGTTTCCGGCTTGAAGAAGGCCGCGAGGATCAGGCCCGCGATGCACCAGTTGACGACGTTGTAGACCACGCCGATCAGGCCCCAGCTCGTCTGGATCGGCCACCAGACGGTGCTGCCCAGATCGTAGGCGAAGCTTGCCGTCACACCCAGCAGCACGACGAAGCCGACGCGACTGGCGTAGCCACCCAGTGAGGGCAGGGCCAAAGAGAGCAGCCAGCCGGACAGCAGCGCAACGCCCAGCAGGTGAACGAACCCCTTGATGAACACCTTGGGGTCCATCGCCGGACTGCCCTCGACCTCGATGTGGATCATCGCGACCGGTCCGGCCTCGTGCAGGCGGGTCATGGCATCCACATCGTCGGACATGCCCGGCACGAAATAGGTGCCGGTGGTCGGCAGGTAGGTTTTCAGCGCCGCGCCCAGCGCTGCGTCGTCGGTGGCGGTTTTCATCACCCCGGACGGGATCGGGCTCAGCCAGAACACCGATCCCCAGATAAACATGGCGGCGGCCGCCAGCAGGCCACTCAGACCGTATCGCTTCATGATGTCTCCCTTGTGCGTCCCCGCGGTGACGGTCCGTCACCGGGGCCGAGCATAGCCATGAATCGACGGGCGGCGCCAGGGAAGCACTGATTGATTCACGCAGCCAAGTTGCCGCCAGAAAACAGGCCAGGCAAGGCGCGAGGAGCGAAGCTTCCCTAGTGGTGGTGACCGCCGTCCAGCGCCTGGCCGGAGGCGTCGTAGAAGCCGCTGCTGCCGTGCTGGATGAATCCGAGGCGGATCATCTTTCTCAGGAACGGATCGGATTCGTTGTCGCCGATGTCGGCGTAGTCCGTGGTCTGGAAGGTCGACCAGCGGTCGAACTGGCTGCGCACATGCTCCGGGTCGGCCCGCACTGCCACGAGTTCGATGGCAATCGTCGCCGCATCGGTGCTGCTGACCAGGCTGCGGGGCAGCGCGTAGGCGGGCAGCCATTCCAGGGTTTGCCGGGTGTCCTCCACCTCGCCCCGGTAGGTCTCGACACGATCGCAGCCGTCGCCGCTGACGCCGGTTTTTTCCAGCCGTTCGCGATGGGTCGGGGTGATCAGTTCACGCAGGCTGGTCCAGTGCGCTGCGCCCGTCGGGACCGCGTTGGGTTCGTACTCGATGCCGCGCCGCGCCTCCTCGAACTGGCGAATCAGGTGGTAGCGGTTGTTCGGAACGCGATTCCAGAGGTCGACGTAGCCGTCGTCCGGGTGCGCATGCGCGATGCGGTCCGGGAGGCGCCACAGCGTGAGCATGCGACGGGTTGATGCATCGTCGGCGGACCGCGTCGTCGTGATGCGGTAGGTGGCGGCCAGCGTGTCCGGATCGATGTCGCAGCTGTTGGCGAAGGACATGGAGGGCAGGAGCACGGCGGCGAGCAGTGCGAGGAATCGGGTCATGAGGAATCTCCCGGGGTGAATCTGACGAAACAGGGGGGCGTTGCGCCCCCCTGCGATCGAACGCCGTCCGTGAGGACGGCTGGCTGGCGTCCGGATCAGTTCAACGCGTCATTGGCGGCGTTGACGTAGTCGCCCGCGAAGTCCATGACGTGGAACACGATGTTCTGCTCGTTCGTGCCACGGACCAGGTTCGCGCCGGGGCCCGACGCGTACAGGCCGACGTCCTCGCCGGAGTGGGTTTCCGAGCCGAGCGGCACCAGCGCCTCCTGGTGGAAGCCGGGCGCCGTGGTGTCGATGGACGACAGATCGGCACGACCGGAGACCGGGGCGAAGCCGTAGATGGCATCGGCATCGGTCTCGCCGCCCAGGTCGCGGAACCCGAAGCCGTTCATGTACCCGAGGGTGGTGTACGGCATGCCGTCACTGGCCAGCGTCGCGTCGGTGGCGCCGACATCGACGACCTTGCCGAGGATCGGGTTGCCGCGCTTGGGATAGCCGGCGATCGTGAACACGTGGCCGTGATCCGCGGTGACGATGATCAGCGTCTCTTCCGGGTCCGTTGCGTCGGCGGCGGCTTGCACGGCGGCGGCGAACTCGATGGTGTCGTTGAGCGCGTTGTAGGCGTTGCCGGCGTGGTGACCGTGGTCGATGCGACCGGACTCGACCATCAGGAAGAAGCCGTCGTCATTGTTGTCGAGAATGTCGATGGCCTTCCGGGTCATGTCGGTCAGCGACGGTTCGCCGGCCACGTCATTGCCACGATCCGCCTCGTACTGCATGTGCGACTCGTTGAACAGACCGAACAGGCGCTCGGTGCTGTCCGCATCCACCGCGTCGAACCCGGCCTCGTCGAAGACGTAGACGCCGCCGGGGTAGGCCGTCGTCCACTCGGTGACCAGATTGCGACCATCGTTGCGGTCGCCCTCCGTGCCACTAACCGCATCGGGGCTGTTAGCCGCCGGGTCGTTCGGCAGGAAGTGACGACGACCGCCGCCCATGACCACTTCGATGCCGTCCACATCCAGTCCGGCGTAGCGGGCTTCCAGGTTGGCTTCGAAGTTCACCAGCTGGGAGGCGATGTCCTCGCAGCCGTCGGTGACCGCCTGGCCGGGCATGTCGGAGATGTCTTCCCAGTTGCGGTCCGCCGACTTGGCGTAGGTCGCCGCGGGCGTGGCGTGGGTGATGCGCGCCGTGGACAGGATGCCGGTGGACTTGCCGGCGATCTCGGCCAGTTCCAGCGCCGTGACCAGTTCGTTGCCGGCCACCGTGCTGCAATCGCCGCGTTCGATGTCCTCGTCCACGCCGATCACGCCCACATCGGTCTTCACGCCGGTCATCATCGCCGTCATCGTGCCCGCCGAATCCGGGGTCTGGGCGTCGACGTTATAGGTCTTGGCCAGGCCGGCGTAGGGGAACTGGTCGAAGCTGAGCTGGTGTTCCTCGCCCAGCTTGCCGGCACGCTGACCTTCGAGGATGCGCGCGGCCGTGACCGTGGACACGCCCATGCCGTCGCCGACGAACAGGATGACGTTCTTGGCGCGACCGCGTGCCGGCGCGTCGGTTTGCACGTTGCCGCGGGCGCGTGCGATCACCGATTCACCCTGGGCGAACCAGGCGTTGTTGACGTTGGTGCGCAGTTCGTTGGCCGACAGCTGCGTGCGTCCGGGTGCGCAGACGTAGCCGGTGGTCGTGACCTCGGCGGTGTCCAGCTGACCGTTGCCGTTGGCATCCGTGCCGGAATCCACCTGGATGCCGCCGGCGGGGCAGTTGGCGTCGCCGACCGGAAGTTCGGTCTGCGCGACCAGCGCGTTGCTGCCGTCGCTGCCATCCGATCCGCCCGGTCCTTGCGGCCCCTGGGCGCCCGGTGCGCCGGCCGCACCGGTGGCGCCATTGTCGCCTTCACAGCCGGCCAGCGCGACGAGGCTGGCGACCAGAACGGCGGAACTCAGAATCTTGAAGTGTTTCATCGAAAGACTCCCCAATTATTCGGTGATCAGGCCAAGCGCCTGATTGATGACGTGGAAGACGATGTTCTGCTCGACCACGCCTTGCGTGTACTGCGAACCCGGGCCCATGGCATGCAGGCTGATGTCCTCGCCGGCATGTGTTTCCGAGCCCAGCGGCACCAGGGTTTCCTGGTGGAAGCCAACCGTTTCGGTGTCGACGCCCATCAGATCCACCCGGCCGGAGACCGGCGCGGCGGCGTAGGAGGCATCGGCATCGGTTTCGCTGCCGAGATCACGGAAGCCCAGGCCGTTCGCGTAGCCCAGCGTGGTGTAGGGCATGCCGTCGGTGGCCTGTGCCGGCGTCGTGGCGCCGACTTCGACCACCTTGCCGAGGATGGGGTTGCCGCGTTTCGGGTAACCCGCGATGGTGAACACGTGGCTGTGGTCGGCGGTGACCAGAATCAGCGTCTCGCTGGGGTCGGTGTTGTCGACCGCCGCCTGCACGGCCGCGGCGAACTCCAGCGTGTCGTTCAGCGCATTGAAGGCGTTGCCGGCATGGTGGGCGTGGTCGATGCGACCCGATTCCACCATCATGAAGAAACCGGCCTCATTGTTGTCCAGCACGTCGATGGCCGTGGCGGTCATCTCGGCCAGCGACGGCTCGCCCGCGACGTCATTGCCACGATCGGCCTCGTACTGCATGTGCGACTCGTTGAACAACGCGAACACCCGTTCGGTGTTGTCCGGGTCCAGTGCGGCGAATCCGGTGTCATCGAACACGTAGCTGCCATTGGGATAGGCCGTGGTCCACTCGGTGACGAGGTTGCGACCGTCGTTGCGATCGCCTTCGGTGCCGCTGACGGCATCCGGGCTGTTCGCCGCGCTGTCGTTGGGCAGGAAGTGCCGGCGGCCGCCGCCCATCACGACCTCGATGCCGTCGACGTCGATGCCGGTGAAGCGCTGCTCCAGGTTGCTCTCGAAGTTCACCAGCTGGGAGGCGATGTCCTCGCAGCCGGCATCGATCGCATCCTGCGGCATGTCGGAGATGTCTTCCCAGTTGCGGTCGGCGGACTTGGCGTAGGTCGCGGCCGGGGTCGCATGGGTGATGCGCGCGGTGGACAGAATGCCGGTGGACTTGCCCGCGATCTCGGCCAGTTCCAGCGCCGTGACCAGTTCATTGCCGCTGACGGTCGAGCAGTCCCCGCGCTCGATGTCCTCGTCGACACCGATGACGCCCACGTCGGTTTTCACGCCGGTCATCATTGAGGTCATCGTGCCGGCGGAGTCCGGCGTCTGGGCATCGACGTTGTAGGTCTTGACCAGCGCGGTGTAGGGGAAGGACTCGAAGCTCAACAGGCCTTCCTCGCCGGGATTGCCGTTGTTCTGACCTTCCAGAATGCGGGATGCGGTCAGCGTCGAAATGCCCATGCCGTCCCCGACGAACAGGATCACGTTCTTCGCGCTGCGACCTTCGCTCTGGCCAAGCTTGGCGTTCATGCTCGACTGGGCGTCGGTGAACCACGGGTTGCTGCTCTGGTCTGCCGGCAAGGCCTGGGCAGATGCTGCTGTTGCGGTCGTCAGCGAAACCAGCGCTGAAGCCGCAAGCGGTAGTGTCTTCATCTCTACTCCCTGGGTGAACGGATGTTTCACGCGTGCGCGGGGGAGAGGAGGGCGCGCCGCCATTGCCCCGCGCGACCGGGCGACCGTAGAAAGCTAAGATGACCCGGGAGTGACGGGTAGATGACGGCTCCGCGACAGTTTTCTTGCCGGGACATGACCGTGACTGTTCAGCTCCGCAACGGCGGCGAATTCCGGCCGCGGCATGAACAAGGGGTGAACGCCGGGCGCGTGTTGAGGCCGGTGTCGGAGCAGGGTTCGCGGCGCGAAACGGGTGGCTTTCGCGCGCTAGATGTCGCCCGATGTGTCGGCGAGTGCCGCATCCAGCGAATGCTGCATGGACGCGGCGTGATTGGTGAAGATCCAGTGCGCGCCACGGCTGATTTCCCGGAACAGGCTGTTGCGTGATCGCGGAAATCCGATCGCCAGCCGCTGGCCGGCGTTCAGGTGGCGCCGCGCCCGCTCCGGTCCCAGCAGCGCATAGTGGGCGCCCAGCGCGGCCTGGCCCCGGGCCAGCACATGGTCGCTGATGGCCGCGAGGTTGAAGCGGGCGATGCTGATTTTCGCCGCCTCCGACACGTCCGCGAACCGGTCCAGCATCGACGGGTCCAGGCTCATCAGGTGGTAGTCGCCGCCAGGACGCAGGCCGTCGAATGCGTCGAGCAGGTTGCGAACGTAGCGAGGCTCGTCCGGATAGACCTCGTCCTTGATCTCGACCATCAGGTGGAAATGCGGCTGGTAGCGCTCGACGAAGCTACGGGCGTCCGGAATGTCCGGCGCGATGTCCTGCAGCTGCGACCAGGTGAGCTGGCCCAGCCGCTCCGGGCGCCCGTGCAGCCGTCGCAGGTCTGGATCGTGGTAGACCACCGGCACGCCGTCGGCGGTGTAGCGGATATCGAATTCCAGTCCCCAGACATTGGTGCCGACCAGGGGATCGAAGGCGGCGAAGGTGTTCTCGCGGACCTGCGATCCGGGGCGCTCTCCGCGGTGGGAGATGATCCGGGCCTGGCGCAGCGCCTCCGGCTCGGGGCGTGCCCGGGGCAGGGTGGCGACGACACCGTCGACCAGCGATATCAGCATGTCATCAAGCGACGGCGGCATGCGGCGAACCGACACGGGCGAGTCCGTACTATACGGAGCATCGAATCCGCCTTGCAGGAGTGCCGCCTTGAAGAAACACGTCCGCACCCGGCTGACCCATCTCGGTCGTGATCCCGCCCGTGACGACGGCCTGGTCAACACGCCGGTTGGTCGCGCCTCCACCGTGGTGTTTCCGTCGCTGGCCCGGTTGCGCGAGGCAACGCCGCAACCGCAGGGCGCGCTTCACTACGGCCGCTTCGGCACCCACAACCGGCACGATCTGGAGGCCGCCGTGGCCGACCTGGATGGCGCGGAAGGGGCAGTGGCGGTGCCGTCGGGTCTGGCGGCCTGCGTGCTGGCGATTCTGTCGCAGGTCTCGGCCGGTGATGAGGTGCTGATCAGCGACAACGTCTACTGGCCGACTCGCAAGACCTGCGATGCCTGGCTCAGCCGCATGGGGGTGAGCGCGCGCTATTTCGATCCGGCGCTGGGCGCGGCGGTCGCCGACGAGATCACCGATCGGACCCGGCTGGTCTATCTGGAGTCGCCGGGCTCGGTGACCTTCGAACTCAGTGACGTGCCGGCGATTTGCGCGGCGGCGCACGCGGCCGGCTGCGTGACAGCGCTGGACAACACCTGGGCCACCGCGCTGGGCTTCGATGCGGTCGCCCATGGCGTGGATATTGTGGTGCATGCCGCGACCAAGTATCTGGTCGGACATTCCGACGCGATGATGGGGCTGGTCTCGGCGTCAGGGGAGTGCCTGGAGCGCCTGCGCATGGTCAACATGGCGCTGGGGCACAGCGTCTCACCGGATGACTGTGCGCTGGCACTGCGCGGCATGCGCACACTGGCGGTGCGGCTGGAGCAGCACACCCGCTCGGCGCTGGCCGTCTGCGACTGGCTGGAGCAGCAGCCCGAGGTTCGGGAGATCCTGTTCCCGCCACGGCCGGGGGATCGCTATCACGCGCTGTGGACGCGCGATTTCACCGGCGGCT
>NZ_CAXFCL010000149.1:0-6684 GCF_964000955.1 uncultured Abyssibacter sp. | reverse complement strand
TACCGGGCCACCTGATCGATCTCGGCTGGCGCGAACAGCGGCAGTACCACCCAGGCGAGATAGAAGAAGATCAGCAGGATGGCGACGAGAACGCCGACGCCTCCAATGCCAACCGCGACGGTAGCGACGCGATCCTTGAAGTACCGCCAGCGAATCAGGCGTTCGCTACCCGTTCGATCGGCCTGCGACAGGCCCGGATTCGGGCTGCGGGAAGTCTGGTCCATGCTCGAAGTCTATTGCTCGCCGGTGACAAATCGATGAACCGGCCGGTCCGTGCGGCGGCGCACGTCGCGATGAATCAAGGCCGGTCCCCCCGCGGTCGCGGAGGAACCGGCATCAGACTGCTTGCTTACGACCTAAAAGTCGAACTGCATGCGGGCGGTGACGGCGCCAGGCTCGTCCGTGCCCTCCGCCACGTCGGCGGTGATGTAGTTCAGCATGAAGCGAACCTGGGGGTTCCAGTACCAGTTGGCGCCGAACGTGACCGACTCCACCTCGTAGTCGATGGAGTCGTTCTCGACGTAGTCGTAACGCACCGCCACCTCAACCGCACCGTGGCTCTTGCGCGGCTTGACCCGCCCGAACTTGCCGGACTTGGCATCGAAGGGGCGCGACTCACCGGTCAGGAAGTAGCTGGTGTAGGCGTAGAACGCCGCGACATCCTGCTCCACCGTGTCGGTTTCGTAGGTACCGCCGACATACTCGGCCTGGACCGACAGCGGTCCGGCGATGCTGGCGAATTCCATCGCGTAGAGCGTGGAATCGGAGCGCTCACCGGTGTTGATGTCGACGATCGCGACACGCGAGGCATCGGACAGATGACCAGCCGGACGCACGCGGATGCGGTTGCGGCCTTCGATACCGCCGGTGACCAGCGTGGAAGCTCCCACGTGCAGCTGGGTGTACTCGCCCAGGCTCGGCGAGAAGATTACGCGAGCCGAACCGCCCACGCCTTCGGTGGTGCCCTGCCCGCCGTCAGCATCCTCATCCTGGTAGGCGTTGAAGCCCGACACGCCGTAGCCGATCGGACCGTAGTTGCCCCAGTAGCCGAGACCGACCTGATAGGACGGAGAGAAGGCCGTGACGAACGAGCGCTCCATGAACGTGGTGTAGCGCGAGCTGGTCAAGTTCTCCATCGTGAAGTACTGCTTGAACTGGCCGACCGTCAGCTTGCCGCCGGGGACCGCGAACTTCAGATAGGCATCCTTGGTCACCGTATCGCCGTCAGCGAAATCCACCTCGATCTTGTAGTCCAGACCGTAGATCTTGCCCTTGGAATGCAGGCGCAAGCGACGGAATTCGGTGCCGCTCTGGTTGTCCTGGGTGTCGTTGTCGAACACGGCTGCGTCCAGCATCAGACGACCACCAAACTCGCCGACGAAACTGCCGTCGTCGGAGGTGACCTTGATTCCACCTTTCGTGCTGACGTCGCTTGCCATGGCCGGCGAGGTCATCACACCCGCGGCGCATGCGATGAGCGCCACTCCCTTGATTGCTTGCTTCACTTCCTTGACTCCGAACACTGTGGGGGAACACTGGGCCCCAGGCTACAAAAGAAAGCGGGAGATCTCCGCTGAGATCTCCCGCCAGGTCGTACCGTGAACCGGCTGTGGCCTACTTGACCTTCGCCAGTTCCTTGGCCGCCTGGGCCGCAGGCAGCGGAATATACCCATCCTTGACGACAACTTCCTGTCCCACCTTGGAAAGCACCATCGTCAGGAACTCGGCTTCCAGCGGTGACATGGGCTTGTTGGGGTGCTTGTTGACGTAGACGTACAGCACGCGTGCCAGCGGATACTTGCCGGAAATGGCGTTGTCCGAAGTCGGCTCCACGAAAGCGTCACCGGTGTCCTTGGACAGCGGCAGCGCGCGCACGCCGGAGGTCTTGTAACCAACACCGGAGTAGCCAATTGCGTTCAGACCGGTGGCGACCGACTGAACGACCGAGGCGGAACCCGGCTGCTCGTTGACGTTGTTCAGATAGTCGCCTTTGCACAGCGCGACCTTCTTGAAGTAGCCGTAGGTGCCGGACACCGAGTTGCGGCCGTAGAGCTGAATCGGACGGTTGCTCCAGGCACCACTCAGGCCCAGCTGCCCCCAGCGCGTGATCGACTCCTGCGCTCCGCATTTCAGCGTGGAGGAGAACACGGCGTCGACCTGTTCCAGCGACATGCCTTCGATCGGGTTGTCCTTGTTGACGAACACGGCCAGCGCATCGATCGCGACGCCCACCGGCGTCGGCTTGTAACCGAACTTGCGCTCGAAGGCCTCGATTTCACCGTCCTTCATGCGACGGCTCATCGGACCCAGGTTGGAGGTGCCTTCGGTCAGCGCCGGCGGCGCCGTGGACGAACCGGCCGCCTGGACCTGGATGTTCACGTTCGGGTAGACGCGCTTGAACTCCTCCGTCCAGAGCGTCATCAGGTTGGCCAGCGTGTCCGAGCCCACGCTGGAGAGGTTTCCGGAAACCCCCTGCGCCTTTTCGTAGGTGGGAAGCGCTTCATCCACGCCAGAGGCGGACGCAGACAGCGGCAGCGCAACGGCCGCGACGGCGGCGGCCAGGCAATGACTCAATTTCATCGG
Source organism: uncultured Abyssibacter sp. (assembly GCF_964000955.1). NCBI lineage: Bacteria > Pseudomonadati > Pseudomonadota > Gammaproteobacteria > Chromatiales > Oceanococcaceae > Abyssibacter > uncultured Abyssibacter sp. The sequence continues at coordinate 4,101 of NZ_CAXFCL010000149.1, read as the reverse complement.
AAATTCCTAGGGGTTGGGTCCATGTACCAGCCAGAGGCTAGTCGCGAGGCGTGTGAAGGCTATGAACCTTAAATGACAGTTTTGTGACAATCAGGCAGCGCGTTCTTCCAGACGCTCGGCCGGGAAATGACAGGTGAAGCTGCTGCCCTTCCCCTCCTCGCTTTCGATCTGCAATTCACCGTGGTGGCGTTCCAGTGCGTGCTTGACGATCGCCAGCCCCAGACCGGTTCCTCCGGTTTCCCGGGACCGGGCGACGTCCACCCGATAAAACCGTTCGGTGAGACGCGGGAGATCGCGCGACGACACCCCGATGCCGGTGTCTGTGACATTGAAATGAGCACCGTGTTCATCCCGCCACCAGCGCACGTCGATCCGCCCGCCCTCCGGGGTGTACTGCAAGGCGTTGAACACCAGGTTCGACAGACAGCTGTAGAGCTCGCTGCGACGCCCCGTCAGGAAGATGCCCTGCTCGATCTCGAAGGACAGCGTGTGACGCCCCTGCGAAATTTCCTTGGCCTCCTCCTCAAGTTCGGCCACCAGTTCGGCGACATCGACCGGCTCGACGCCGACATCCAGCGCATTGGTCTCCAGGCGGGCAAGCTTGAGCAGATCGGTGATGATGCGCTGCATGCGCAGCGCCTGATTGCGCATCTCGGTGACCGGCATCCGCCACTCCGCCAGCTCACCCCGGGTCTCCTGCTCCATCAGATCGATGTAGCCACTGAGCACGGTCAGTGGCGTGCGCAGTTCATGGGAGGCATTGGCCACGAAATCGCGCCGGGTCTGCTCCAGCCGGTGCAGATGTGACACATCACGCGCAATGAGCAGGCGCTGCTGGTTGCCGTAGGGAACGATGCGAACGTTGAGGGTCACGTTCTCGTTGTTCGGCGCGGCGATCTCCACGCCGCCCTCGTACTCGCCGGATTCGATGTAGCGGTTGAAGTCCGGACTGCGTAGCAGAAAGCCGATGCGCTGACCGACATCGCGCTGCGTACCGAATCCCAGCAGGTGGCTGGCCGCATGGTTGAACCAGACGATCTCGTCGTCGCGGTTGATCACGACCGCGGCATCGGGAAGCGCGGCGGTCGAGGCCTGAAACTCGGAGACGATCGCGGCCAGACGACGCTTGCGCTTGCGATTCCGGCGCTTGAGGCTGTAGATGCCCTCGAAGATCGCGCCCCACAGTCCGGTTGCCTCGGGAATCTCGCTCAGGCGACCACCGGACAGCCACTTGGTGAGGCGGTACGCCTGCACCGTATGCCAGAACGCGTAGGGCGCTATCGCGGCAACCAGCCCCCAGGCGACGGACTCGAGGAACACGCCGACGGCCGCCCCCAGCGCCGCCCACAGGACGATACGCCGCAATTCACTCTGCCATGCGAGCTCGGCGGTCACACCTTGGTCGAAAAGCGGTAGCCGGTACCGCGCACAGTCTGGATATAGTCGGCGAAGCCGAACGGTGTCAGCGCCTTGCGCAGACGACGGATATGCACGTCGACCGTGCGCTCCTCCACGTAGACGTTCTGTCCCCAGACCCGATCGAGCACCTGCTCGCGCGTGTAGACCCGCTCGGGGTTGCTGACGAAGAAGTTCAGCAACCGGTATTCGGTCGGTCCCAGCTTCACCGCCTCGCCGTTGGCGGTGACGCGCTGGCTGGCGGTGTCGACCTCCAGGCCCTCGACCTCGATGCGCTCCTCCGCGCCGCCCGGCAGCACGCGACGCAGCACGGCCTGGATGCGGGCGATCAGTTCCGCGGTGGAGAACGGCTTGGCGATGTAGTCGTCACTGCCGGTGTTGAGGCCGCGAATCTTGTCCTCCTCCTCCGCGCGCGCCGTCAGCATGATGATCGGCAGATCACGAAGATTCGGATCCGCGCGCAGTTCCCGCGCGAACTCGATGCCGGAGACGCCCGGGAGCATCCAGTCCAGCAGGATCAAATCGGGCCGACGGCTCGCGATGGACAGACGTGCGTCCTGGACATCGGCGGCTTCGGTGACAGTGAGGCCCTTGCGCTCCAGCGCAAAGCGGACCATGTCGCGGATTGGCGCCTCGTCCTCGACGATCAGGATGTGTTTGCCTTGCATTAACGGCGGTTTGACAGAGCGGGTGGTCACCGTTCGCGCACTCCCCCGCGCTAATCGGCGCGGAAACCCTATGACTCAACGATGACGAAACTGTGACAGCCTCGTGATCATCCGCCAAGCCGGCTGGCTTCGGGGTTCTCGTCCCTTCACCTAAAGCGCGGCGGAGACGATTTCCCGCACGTCGGCCGACAAGGACTCGGATTCCGCGATGCGCGTCAGTTCGCGTCGCATCAGTTCGCTGCGATCGCCCAGTATTCTCGCGACCTGAGTCAGCGGCCTGACGATGCGTGCCGCGACCTGCGGATTCAGCGCATCCATGGCCAGCCCCTCGTCCGCGAGCAGCCGGTAGCCTTCGCCGTCCATGCGATGGAACCCGTCGAACTGGCGTTGACCGAACGACCCGAACAAGGCCCGCACGCGGTTGGGAACGCCGCGATCGTAGTCGTCCCGGGCCGCCAGTTCGCGGATACCGTCGGGCTGGCCCTGAATGACGGATGTCGCCTGCAACTGGAACCACTTGTCCATGGCCAGCGGCTCGGTGCCCCAATCGTCGGCGAAGCGCGCGAACAACGCGGCGCGAACCGGAGCGTCGAGGTCGTTCACCGCCGCCAGCGCCGCGAGCCGATCGGTCAGATTGTCCGCCGCGCCCATCAAGGCCTCGGCTCGCGCCGCGGCACCCGAGGCGTCAACCAGACTCAGCAGCTTGAGACAGGCGCCACGCCGACGGCGCAGATGCGCCTGTTCAGCGTCGAAGCGATAGGGACTGGCGGTCCCGATGGCGTCATACCAGGCGACCAGTTGCCGGGCGAGGCCCTCGGCCACGGTCTGACGAACGCAGCGATCGGCAACCAGCGCCGCGTCAACGTCAACCGCGCCCAGCGCATCGGTGAACTCCACCGTCGCCGGCAGATCCAGCCACTCGCCGACGATGGGCTCCGACGGGTCCGTCGCCGCGACGGCCTCACAGAATGAGGTCAGCCGGGCACGGCCGCGGGCGTCATCACCCTGCACGTAGTCGGAGAACGCCGCGTGAAGCAGTCGCTGACCGGCCTCCCAGCGCGAGAACGCATCGCTCTCGGCGCGCATCAGCAACGCCAGATCGGTGTCGGGCTGGTCGAAATGCAACCGCACCGGCGCGGAAAATCCACGCAGCGCGGACAGCACCGGTCGCTCGCTCAGGCCGGTCCAGAGCATCTCCGCTTCAGGCCTGTCGAGCACGAACACGTTGTGGGCGGATTCCAGCAACGGCGTATCCGGCGAGGCGTCCACGGATGCGCCATGACGATCAAACAGCGCGAGGCTCACCGGAATCGGTGCCGGGTGCTTGTCCGGCTGTCCACGGGTTGGCGCCATGTGCTGGGTCAACGTGAGCCGGTAGGTGCCGGTGGTGCCATCCCACTGATCGCGCAGCTGCAGGCTGGGCGTGCCGGCCTGGGAATACCAGATCCGGAATGCGGACAGATCGGCGCCGCTGCCGGCCTCGATGGCGGCGACGAAGTCCTCGATGGTCACCGCCTGGCCGTCATGGCGCTCGAAGTACACGTCCATGCCCTTGCGGAAGCCGGCCTCGCCGACCAGCGTGCGCATCATCCGGATGACTTCCGAGCCCTTCTCGTACACGGTCGCCGTGTAGAAGTTGTTCATCTCCACATAGGATTCCGGTCGCACCGGATGCGCCATCGGACCGGCATCCTCCGGGAACTGGAACGCCCGCAAGCCGCGAACCTGCTCCACCCGGGCCACGGCGGGGTCGTTCACCGTCTCCGAGAACTGCTGCTCACGGAACACCGTCAACCCTTCCTTGAGGCTGAGCTGGAACCAGTCGCGACAGGTGATGCGGTTGCCGGTCCAGTTGTGGAAATACTCGTGGGCGATCACGTCGCGCACGACACGGTAGCCGGCGTCGGTGGCGGTATCCGGGTCGGCCAGCAGGCAGCTGGTATTGAAGATGTTCAGACCCTTGTTTTCCATCGCCCCCATGTTGAAGGCGGCGGCGGCGACGATCAGATAGCGATCC
>NZ_CAXFCL010000148.1:0-16784 GCF_964000955.1 uncultured Abyssibacter sp. | reverse complement strand
GACGGCGTGCCGGACTTCCGCGACAAGTGCCCGAACACACCGCCCGGAATCCCGGTCGACCGCAACGGCTGTCCGCTGGATTCCGATGGCGATGGCGTGCCGGATTCGCAGGACAAGTGCCCGAATACGCCACAGGGCGTGCCGGTTGATCGTCATGGCTGTCCGTTCGACACCGACGGCGACGGCGTGCCGGACTACAAGGACAACTGTCCGAACACGCAGCCCGGTGTGGCGGTGGACGAGCGCGGTTGCTCCCTGGATCTGGATGGCGATGGCGTGCTGAACCGGGATGACCTGTGCCCCAACACCCTGCCCGGCCTCGAGGTCGACAAGACCGGCTGCCCGATCCGGAACCAGGAGCTGGTGCTGGATGGCGTGCACTTCGAGTTCAACAAGGCGACGCTGCGGCCCGATGCCAAGACCATCCTGGATCGCGTGGCCAAGTCGCTGGCCGACCAGCCCGAGGTGAGGGCTGAAATCGCCGGTCACACGGACTCGATCGGATCGGCGGCGTACAACCAGAAGCTCTCGGAGCAGCGCGCTGCGTCGGTCCGCAACTACCTGATCAGCAAGGGAGTCAACCCGGACAGCCTGGTTTCCCGCGGCTACGGCGAGACCCAGCCGGTTGCGAACAACGCAACCGAGGAAGGTCAGGCCCGCAACCGCCGGACGGAGCTGCGCCTGGCGGAGTAGCGCTCCCGCCCGCTCGCATGGACAACGCCCGGGTGGCTTCCACCCGGGCGTTTTTTTGTGCAACATCGGGTTGGAACACTTGCATCGCGCTTGTCCGTCAGGGGTCCGGAGCCACCATGAGCGTCCGGCTGGACAAGCCACCCGGTACAAGATCACATGCCCATGGGGCGGAGTGACAGGACAATCGCCGTTTCGACCTTCTCAGACGCCGCTCATGACCAGGACGCTGAACGCGCGGGGTCGGCAAGAATCCTGCTGCTGGGTCCCGATCCGGATACCGGCCAGCTCATCGAGCGCGAACTCCGCAACCGCGGCATTGCCGCGCATGTCATCCAGACACGCGTCGACGACGACCTCGCGACCGGCATCCGCACGGAGCGCCCGCTGATCCTGATCATCGATCCCTCACTGGAGATCGACACCCCGGCCTGGTGCGCCACCGCACGTGCCGAGGACCCTCAGCTCACGACGCTGCTGCTGGACGGCGGGAGCCGAACCGGCACCGTGCAAACCCTGCGCGATCACGCCGCCCGCGACTGGGTACCGCTCGGCGATCCGGATGCGTTGGCCTTTGTCCTTGAACGTGAGATCGCGTTTTCGCGAACACGCCGTTCCCTGGATGAGCGCGAGCACACCACGCGACTGCTGGAAGCCCAGCAAAAGGCCCTGCTACGCGACATGGGCGTCGCCGTCGCGCTGATCACCGACGGCATCGTCACGGAGGCCAACGAACCGTTCGCCAGATTGGTCGGCGACGACGCTCCGCAGGACATGCCACTGCTTGATTTCATCGACCCCGCGCAGCGGCCGGACGTACGCGATGAGCTCGCCAGCCTGGCCACCGGCGTGAAAACCGCGGCGGATCTGGACCTGCAATTTGCGGCGCACGACGGCGACACACGGCCGCTGCGTGTGGCGTTGCGACGCATCGAGCGCGACGGCGTGACCGGCGTCGAACTCGTCAGTGCGCCCCGGCGCGAATCCCGCGAGGATCCGCGCGGGGTGCGCGCGCAACTGACCGACGCACTGGATCGCATGCGCAGCGACGGCTCCACGGACGTCCTGGCCCTGCTGGAACTGCGCCTGCTGGATATCGACGACCTGGAATCGGAGCTCGGATTCGCGGGCCTTGAGCAACTCATCGAGTCGGTGGAACGTTTTCTCGAGTCACTGCTTGATCAGGACGACCAGCTGTTTGGCGTTGCCCCGGGCCGCCTGATGATCCTGCTCAGACGCGCGGACGCGAAACGCGTCATCGCAAGCTGCCAGGGCTGGCTGGACAAGATCGGCCACGCCGTCTTCCGGACCGACCACCATCAGCTCCACATCGGCATGGGGGGTGTCGTGTATGCCAACGAGCTACGCGAGGAAGCGGAGCCCTGCATCCAGCGTATCGCGCGTCACTGGCAAACCCAGGCCCCAGAGCCCGGAACCGTCGCGCTGCTCGAATCCGACGACGCCGATCTGCAGCAGAAAAAGGCCGAGGAGGACTGGAAGAAGAAGATCCGGTACGCCCTCAAGCATGGCGGATTCTCCCTGAACTACATGCCAATCCTGAAGCTGGACGACGCCGAGGAGCAGCAGTTCGACGCGCTGATCAGGCTGACCACCAAGGACGGCAAGGAATATCAGGCGAGGGATTTCATCCAGGTCGCCGAGCATGCCGGCCTAGTCGCCGAGCTGGACCGGACGGTGGTAGACATTGCCATCGAGCTGCTGATGGACCGGCAGCGCGAGGAAGCGCCGCCAATGCGGCTGTTCGTCAAGCTGTCGGAACAGACCGTCGCCGATCACAAGGCGTTCCTGCAGTGGCTGCGCGTCCGGCTCGTTGGCAAACCGGCGGCCTACCGGCAACTGGTCTTCAACGTTCAGGAGTCCTTCCTGCAAAACCGCTACGAACAGGCCATGGCGCTCTGCGAGGGCGTTCGCCACTTCGGCGCCGGCCTGAGTATCGATTATTTCGGCACCGACGATCGCTCCATGCAGTTGCTGGAGACGCTTTATCCGGATTTCGTCAAACTGCATGCATCGTTCACCAAGGCGGCCTCACAACCTGGCTCGACCCAGAATCGAATGCAGGCTCTGATCGCGAAAGCGCAGGAAGAGGGTATCGAAGTCATCGCGCAGCGCGTGGAGGACGCCGAATCCATGGCCCTGCTCTGGCAGATGGGTGTCGGCTACGTCCAGGGTTTCCACATCAAGGGCCCCAGTCCCGCCGACATCGGCTAGCCGCCTCGATCAAAACCGCCCCGCAGCACCGGTCGCGCGGAACGAACCGTTGGTCGACAGGAACCGGCGGCGATCCCCCGGGCCGGTGGCAGGATTACCGACGGGCATCGGCCGCTGTTGCCAGTTGTTTGCAGAAACTGACGAGTACTGCTTGAAATTGCGGCGTTTTCCGACAAGCGAGTAGCCGTGAATTTCCTGTAAACGTGATAATCTTCGCTGAATGACGATTTCCCATGTCTTCGTCAGGGCCTGGGCAACCGGAGAGTTACCTCATGACGTCAGTTTCTCGCTCGTTCGTGCTTTTTTCAGTGATCCTCGGACTGGCCGCCTGTGGCGGTGAAGTTCGCAGCCCTGACTTCACGCCTCAGCTCGATCACATCGCGGTCAACCCGACGCCGATCACCATCGCGGAACAGACCACCCGGCAGCTGACGGCCACGGGCTTCTATACGACCCCGCCGTCCGAGGGACAGACGTTCACGCCGATTGACGTGACCGCCGACGTCAGCTGGTCCAGTGCGGATTCAAGCTTCGTGTCGGTGAGCGAAACCGGCGTGATCAGCGGCGAGAACGTGACGACCAGCGCGATTGACATCACCGCCACCATGGACGGCCAATCCGGCGTCGCCCGGGTATCGGTGCTCGCCGGCGTGGTCAACTCGCTTACCGTCTACTTTGGCAGCAACTGCACCGGCATCACCGGTCGCGCCGACATTTCGCAGGATTCCAGCGCACGGCTGAGCGCCGAGGCCACGTTCACCGACCCAACGTCGGGTAACGTCATCCCCGCGCTGACGCAGTGCTATCAGAGCGAAGTGGACTGGGTCAGTGCCGCCCCCGAAACGGTCTGCGTGGAAACCGCCGACTCGCCGACGCTCTGCCCCGGCCTGGCGGACACCGAACGCGAGCCGATTCCGGGACGCATCTGGGGCGAGGAATTTAACGACCAGGGCGTGAACGTCACCGCCACCTTCACGCAATCCAGCGGGGAGACGGCCACCGATTCGATTCCCGTGTTCGTCAGCGACGCGACACTGACCAGCATCTTCCTGTGTCCTGACGTCGCCGGCGCCACCGAATGTCTGCCCGGCGTGAGCACGCCGCGCGGTACCACGGTGTCCTATCGCGTTTACGGCGAGTTCTCCGACGGCGAATGCCGCGATGTCACCGGACTGGCCGGCGAGCCGCCGTCCGATCTGCGCAATGACCCGACCGTCGAGGTCACGCCGACGAGCGCGACCACCCGACTTGCCGTTGGCGGCTACAAGCAGACATCAGGTATCCCGATCACCGTGGCGCCAGCCGTTGCGGACGAGACGGTGGAACCCGGCGAGCCGATCACCTTCGGCTCGATGGATTCGGTCGATCCTGCGTTCTGTCAGGATCCGGGGCCGTACACGCCGGACACCGGGGTGGAAGCATCCATCACGCTGGCGGCGACCGTTCCGGAATTCGAAGACGTCGATGCCATCTCCACCGTCGCGATTCTGCCGACGGATGTCACGGCCATCTACGTGTGTCCGGAAGACCGGATGAACGAGAACACCTGCGTGCCGTGCCCCGGCACGACGTCCGAAGATGATCAGGATGCCTGCTACATCGCTTCCGGCGATACACCGGTCTTTGTCGGCAACGGCCTGAATCGGGATTTCCTGGCCTTCGCGATCCTGTCCGACGACTCGCGGCTCAACTACACGGACAATGAGCAGCTCACCTGGGTGGTCGAGGCGGAGGAAGCGGATCTGATCCCGAATACCGCCGACCTGGCCACCATCGAAAACGGCGATGACCTGAACGAGGACGGCGACACCACCGAGGGCCGCCTGTCTGTCAGCCCGCAGGCGAAGGCCACCTGCGAGGCCGCCGGTGTTTCGCCCTGTGACGTGATCGTGGGTGCTCAATATCTGATCCCCGGCACCAGCACCACGCTGGTGGACGCACTGACCGCCACCATCACCGGCGTGCAGCCCACCAACATCGTGGTCACGTCGGATCCGGAAGACGGCTGCATCTCCTCCGGGCTCGGCGCGATCTCCATCCCGCTGCTGCTGGAAGTCACTACCGCACAGCTGACCGCATCCGTGGATATCACGCTGCTGGATGACAACGACGCGCCGATTCCGGGCGAGAACTTCGTGGACACGAATTTCCCCGGCGTGCTGTGGGAAGACCCGATCGAAGGGACCTGGGACAACTCGGCCGACATGTGCGTCGAATCCGCGTTCGGACTGTTCGGTTCTCCGGTCACCGTCTCGAGCACGGGCCTGGTCGAACCCAACCTGCTGGTCACGGGACAGGCCTGCGTTGCCGGGTCGATCCGCGATGACGCGGGCGAACTGATCGACCCGCCGGGCGACGACACCGACCCGCTGATCGACGGCGGCACGATCACGGTCGACACCTTGTCCCTGCTCGCGGTGACCTGCGCGCTCGGAGACGGCTTCGATTCCGCCGAGCCTGGCGAGTAAAAGAACGAAAGACATGTTCCCCGGCGGCCACCCGCCGCCGGTGAACATGGAACGTGCCGGTGCGCCCCTCGTTCGAGCAGGCTCGATACCCTGCCCCGCAACCGCGAGAACGACACGCCGGGCGCCGACGCATCCGCAACGCATGAAGACCCCGCACCTGGTCTCCGAACGTCACCGGGCCACGCGGAGAACGGTCGGGCAAGGTCAATGACCGAAACCACGCTGGACGTCACGCGCATTCGCGCCATCACCTTCGACTTCGATGACACCCTGTGGCCGATCGCCCCGGTGATACAACGAGCCGAGCAGGTGCTGCGCGACTGGTTCGCCGAGCACGCGCCGGCGGTGCTGGAACGCTACGACGAGGCCGCTGTTCATGCATTGCGGCAGCGGGTCGGAGACGCCAATCCCGAACTGCTGCACGACATGACGGCGCTGCGCCTGAAAACGATTCGCGTGATGCTCGATTCGGTGGGTGCGGATACACAACGCGCCGACGATGCCTTCGCGGCCTTCTACGCAGCACGCAACGCGGTCGTGTGCTTCGACGACGTGGCCGAGGGGCTCGGCCGGCTCGCCAAGCGCTTCCGGCTGGCGGGCCTGACCAACGGCAACGGCCGACCCGGCCCCGATACCGGCCTGCATGTGCTGGAACACACCGTCTATGCCCGCGAGGTTGGTTGCGCAAAGCCCGATCCGCGCATCTTCGCCCACACGGCCGACCATCTGGAGCTGCAACCGGATGCGATCCTCCACGTCGGCGACCATCCTCATGCCGATGTGGCCGGCGCGCGGGCGTCAGGCTTCCAGGCCGTCTGGTTGAGCCGGCTGGATTCGACCTGGCCGACGACGGATCGCCCGCCCGTGACCGTCCGCTGCCTGCGCGAACTCGCGGATCGCCTGGGCGCCTGAATGCCGGTGCGCCTGCTGCCCTGCCTGTTGCTCATCGCAACGGCATCATTCGCGCGGGCGGAGGCTGCCGCCCCCGTCGTCCGACCGGAGGTGATCGCCAGTTTTCCGCATGATCGGGGTGCCTTCACCCAGGGACTGGCGTTTCTCGGAGCCCAGCTGCTGGAGAGCACGGGACAGCGCGGCGAGTCCGAGCTGCGCTGGGTCGACCTGGAATCCGGCGACGTGGAAAGGGCGATCGCACTGCCCTCGACCTGGTTCGGCGAGGGACTGGCCGTGGATGACCATCACCGGCTGATCCAGCTGACCTGGCGAGCCGGTCAGGCAATGGTCTGGTCTCGCCAGGGACGGGAACTCGATCGCTGGAGCTACGCCGGCGAAGGCTGGGGGCTGACCTTCGACGGCCGGGACTTGATCCGCAGCGACGGCAGCGCCACGCTGACCTGGCATGCCGCCGACGACTTCACGCCCTTGCGTCACGTGGAGGTCCGCGACGGCGCGAAGCCGGTTCGCAATCTCAATGAACTGGAATGGATCAACGGCCACGTGCTGGCCAATGTCTGGCACTCGCGCCGGATCGCGGTCATCGAGCCTCGAACGGGCCAGGTGGTGTTGTGGCTGGACCTGTCGGACCTGGATGCCGACACCTCGCGACGCGCGGAGAACACGCTCAACGGCATCGCGTGGATGGCGGACTCCCAGCGGCTGTTCGTCACCGGCAAACGCTGGGGCAAGCTGTACGAAATCACCGTCCCGGCACGCCTGCTGCGCGCCGGGAACCAGGGGGACTAGACCCGAGCCCGCATGATCCCGATACGCGACGACAACCCCACGCGCACACCGCCCATACTGACCTGGCTGGTGATCGGCCTGTGCGTGCTGGTGTTTCTGTGGGAATGGTCACTGGGCGCGGCCGCGCAGCAGGCGATCTTCGGCTACGGACTGATCCCGGCACGACTGCTCCAGGGAGCGATGCTGCCACCGGAGATCGGCACCGTCCCGGCGGTGCTCACGGTCTTCACCTCCATGTTCCTGCATGGCGGCTGGATGCACTTGATCGGCAACATGCTCTACCTGTGGATCTTCTCGGACAACGTCGAAGACGCGATGGGACATGGCCGCTTCCTCGTGTTCTATCTGCTTTGCGGCATCGGCGCGGCACTGGCTCAGGCCCTGCCCGCACCGGCATCCACGGTCCCGATGGTCGGGGCGAGCGGCGCCATCTCCGGGGTGCTGGGCGCCTATCTGGTGCTGTATCCCAACGCCCGGGTCACCGTGGTGATTCCGCTGGGCTTCTACCTGCATGTCACCAGATTGCCCGCCGTGGCGGTGCTGGGCCTCTGGTTCCTCATGCAGCTGCTGTCCGAACTGCTGAGCGGCGCGGGTTCGGGCGTCGCCTTCCGCGCCCATATCGGCGGATTCGTTGCCGGCCTGGTGCTGGTGTTCGCCTTCCTGCCGCGCCGCCGCTAGCCCGAGCGCCATCTCGCCCGGCGACGTCAGCGCGAACCTGTTCACCCGTCGCCGGCCCCGCCATCGTGGCAAACTCCCGCGCCAGACACGCAGAGGATGCCCAGGCCTTGGAGCCCGATCGATCGGTTTACGAGATCCTGCTGACAGAGGACGATGCACGCGTGTGCAAGGACGTGCCCGAATCCGCCTGCAATCATCTGCCGCGGAACTTCCTGATCCATATCGTGGCCCTGGCCGCGACCAAGACCGGCGATCATCTGGGCAGTGCCAAGCTGGTGCTGGTCTGGGTGCTGGGCGCCGTCGGCGCGCCGGGATTCATGGCCGGCCTCACCGTACCCATTCGCGAGTCGCTGGCCCTGGTCCCGCAGCTGCTGGTCGCCGCGTGGATCCGACACCATCGGATTCGAAAATGGTTCTGGGTGCTGGGCAGCGCCATCCAGGGTGCCTGCATGGCCGCGATGGGGCTGGTGGCGTTGCACGGCCATGGCGCCAGCGCCGGCTGGACACTGCTGGGCCTGCTGGTCGCATTCAGCCTTGCACGCGGCGTGTGCTCCGTCGCCATCAAGGACGTCCAGGGCAAGACGGTGTCGCGGCGCACGCGAGGCAAGGCCTCGGGATACGCATCGTCCATCGCCGGCGGCGCCGCGCTGGTGATCGGCGCGACCGGCCTGCTGTCCGGCGGCGAGAGCCTTGGCTACCTGGCGGCACTGCTTTTCGGTGCCGGCGGCCTCTGGTTGGGAGCCGCGTTCAGCTACGCATTTGTTCGCGAGGAACCCGGACAGATCAGCGGTGGAGGCAACGCCGCGGTCGAAGCGGTGCGCCAGCTGTCGCTGCTGCGTCGCGACGCCCAGTTCCGCCTGTTCGTGATCACTCGAGCGACCTTTCTGTCCACCGCCTTCGCGGCACCGTTCATGGTCCTGTCCGCCCGCGAAATCGGGAGTAGCGAATTCAGCGCGCTGGGCGGATTGCTGGTCGCCGTGGGCGCCGCCAATCTGCTGGGCGGCCCCGTGTGGGGACGTCAGTCCGACATTTCGAGTCGCCGCGTGCTGGTCATCGCCGGGCGTATCGCCGCGATCGCCTGTGGCGGCCTGTTCCTGGTGGTGCAGCTGGAGTGGCGATCTCCGCTGATCTACGCCGCGCTCTACTTCGTGCTGTCACTGGCGCACGGCGGCGTGCGTGTCGGCCGCAGCACCTACCTGATCGACATGGCCACGCAGGAGACGCGCGCCGCGTACACCGCCGTCAGCAACACACTGATCGGCGTGCTGCTCCTGGCGGGCGGTTCACTGGGACTGCTGGAACCCTGGCTCGGGCCCGACGGGCTCGTACTGCTGTTCGGCGCGGGCGCCCTCGTCGCCTCATTCGCGGCCGCAAGGCTTCCCGAAATCGAGGACTGATACCGGGCGGGCGAAGCACTAACCCGGTTTCGCCGAGCCCCAGTAGTTGTAGGTCAACACCCGGGGACCCGGCAGGTACATCTGCTCCAGGCTCTCGACCTGAAACCCGGCATCGGACAACAGATCGGGAATCTTTCGATCCAGGTGACAACCACCGGCGATCGGCTTCCACACCCGGTTCAGGCGAGTCTGCCAGCGCGCGACGCCGGAATCGGGCGCCTCGCCATGCTCGCAGAACAGCAGACGACCATCCGGCTTGAGTACGCGGCGCATCTCCGACAGCGCACCGGCGGCATCGGGAATCGTGCAAAGCGTGTAGGTGCACACCACCGTGTCGAAACTGTGGTCCGCCATCGGAATCGATTCGGCGGACAGCGGCACCAGCTCGGCCTCCAGGCCGGCGGCACGCATCCGCTTGCGTGCCAGGCGGTGCATGGCCTCACCCGGATCCAGCCCGTGCAGACTGTGGATTCGATCGGCGTCGTAGTGATGCAGATTCAGACCGGTCCCGATGCCGATCTCGAGCACGCGACCCCGGGCCTGCGGCACGACCTTCGCGCGTTGCCGCCGCACTGGCTTGATGCCGCAGGCCAGATCCAGCAGGTAGGGCAATACCCAGCGTTCGTACATCTCGTTCTCCTCCGCGCGGACACCCGACCGGCGTCAACCCAGCTTAACCGGCTCGCACCGTTCCGGACCATTGCACCGAGGCGGCGAGCGACTTCATCAGCGGCTCAATGTCATCGGTTGCGTCGCGCCCGATGACGGCAATTGCGACATTCTCGCCGGAGATGATTTCCCCGCGCCATCCACGCAGATCGACGTGAGTCTCCGCCGTGGACACGCCAGGCATCACGTACACGACAAAGCGCTGACCGGCACGCTCAATCACCGCATGCAGCGCGGCGCGCCCCTCGAGAATGCAGTATCCGGCGCGGGTCAGTCCTTCCGGAATGGCGCGGACCTGTCCGCCCAGACGCTCGATGACATGCTGGAAGTCCGCCGGTGCCGCCGGATTGGCCGTCAGTTCATGCGCGGCGTCGTATTCGGTATGCGACACCACGGAGCCCGCCCAGTCGGCTCCGGCAACCGTCGATGGCGCCGGCCACCCGATCACGATCGCGGCCACCAGCACCGAGGCGGCCAGCGCCATGCCGGCCATCGACGGCGCCAGCCAGCGCGGCCGCCGTGGACCGGCGAGCTTGAGCCGCTCGGTCAGCCCGACCGGCGGATCGACATTCAGCGCATCCGCGACCCTCAGGTCCAGCGTCCGGATCTGCGAGGCCACGCGACCGCAACGTTCGCACTGTTCCACATGAGTCGCCACGGTAGACGGCAGCCGGGCGGGGTCGGTCAGCAACGCGCGCCGTGCTTCAAAGCAGTTCATGCCTGCACCTCCCGCCGACCTGACTCGGCGTCCTGCTGGAGCAGCCGCTGACGGGCTCGGTAAACACGATTCCCGACGGCCGCGGGCGTGGTGTCCATGATCTCGGCGATCTCCTTGAGGCTGTAGCCATAGCCGGCCTGCAACAGCAGCGCCTCGCGATCGGCGACGGGCAGGCTGGACAAACGTGTGCGGATCTCGTCCGCAGCCGCCACATCATCGGTGGGAACCGCCGGCAGATACTCCATTTCATCCACATCCACCGTTGTCGGCTGGAACCGCTCGAACCGGCGGAGATGCTCTCGCCGCACGGTGGTGATCAACCAGGCGCGCGCCGCCTTGACGTCCTGCAGCTTGTCGAAGGATTTCCAGGCGCGCAGCAAGGTGTCCTGAACCAGATCCTCGGCAATGTGCACGTCCCGGCAAAGCCAGTGCGCGTACCGGTAAAGGTCCTGCGCGTAGGCGTCGACCAGCGCGGCGAAGTCATGACCGGAGCGGCTCATCCCGCCCTCCCCGGGCAATTGCGCATGACATCGAAACACTGGTTGCTCATCCATCTCCCCGGCGTGGGCCTCGGTGCATCAATAGACCGTTCCATGACGAGGATTTTGTCATAGTCGCATCGAACGGAAATATTAATTACCACACGTTTCCATGCCATGAGATTGCGCGCTCATACCGACTTCTCCAGAATCCGTTTTTACAAGATATTTGTTTGTCATTTTTTGCGAGGAGCGCCAAGTAATGATCCTTACCCATGAGCACAAGGAACTGCATCGCACGGTCAGCAAGTTCGTTCAGGACGAGATCAACCCGCACGTCGAGGAATGGGAAGCCGCCGGCATCTGGCCCGCCCACGAACTGCTCAAGCGCATGGGTGACCTGGGTTTGCTCGGCGTCAACAAGCCCGAGGAGTACGGCGGCATGGGCCTGGACTACTCCTATGAACTGATGTTCGCGATGGCGCTGGGGCAATGCCGCTGTGGATCGCTGCCGATGGCCATCGGCGTCCAGACCGACATGGCGACACCGGCATTGGCGCGCTTTGGCTCGGACGATCTGCGCAAGGAATATCTGGCGCCGGCGATCGCCGGGGATCAGGTCGTCTCGATCGCGGTCTCCGAGGCGGGCGCCGGCTCCGACGTCGCCAGCATCAAGACCACGGCGACCAAGGACGGGGGCGACTACGTGATCAACGGCTCCAAGATGTGGATCACCAACGGCACCCAGTCCGACTGGGCCTGCATGCTGGTGAACACCAGCGACGACAAGCCGCACAAGAGCAAGTCGCTGATCGTCGTCCCGCTGGATGCCAGGGGCGTGGATCGCCAGACCAAGCTGGACAAGCTGGGCATGCGTGCCTCCGACACGGCGATGATCTTTCTGGACAACGTACGCGTCCCGCAGCGCAACCTGATCGGCCAGGAAGGCATGGGCTTCATGTATCAGATGCTGCAATTCCAGGAGGAGCGCCTGTTCGGCGCCGCGACCGCCATCGAGGGTCTGGAAAGCAATATCGACGAGACCATCGACTACGCGCGCAGCCACAAGGCCTTCGGCCAGTCCGTACTCGACAACCAGTACGTGCACTTCCGGCTCGCCGAGCTGAAGACCGAGGTCGAGGCGCTCAAGGCGCTGACCATGCAGGCCACCGAGCAGTACATCAACGGCCGCGATGCCAGCATGCTCGCATCGATGTGCAAGCTGAAGGCCGGCCGGATCTCCCGCGAGGTCACCGACGCCTGCCTCCAGTTCTGGGGCGGTCAGGGCTTCATGTGGGAAAACAACATCGCGCGCGCCTACCGCGATTCCCGGCTGATCTCCATTGGCGGCGGCGCCGACGAGGTCATGCTCGGGATCATCTGCAAGCTGATGGGCACGCTGCCAAGCCGGAAGAAGGACGGCGCCGCCACGGCGGGCAAGGCCGCCTGATCCGCTACCCGCGGACCCGACACGCGTTGGCCGGAACCGGGAAATCCCCCCGTCCGGCCAGCGCCTGGATCACAGACCGGGCAGCAACCAGCCGCTACGCCGCTTGTAGTCGGCCCATTCCGGATACCGGGACATGGAGGCTTCCTTGAGCACCATGTTCACCGAGAAGATTCCGATCCAGATCCACGCCAGGATCAGCACCGGAATCCAGTGCCAGACCAGCAGGGCGTAAGTGCCGTAGATCATCATCTCGCCCAGGTAGTTGGGATGGCGAATGTAGCGGAACATCCCCGTGGTGATCAGGCCGCGCTGGACCTTGAGCGTGAAGTACTTCTGCGCATCGGCCGACAGCATGATGGCGACGCCCAACGTGTGCAGCGAAATGCACAGGGCGAACCAGGCGTTGTCGGGCAACGGATAGCTCGGATTGCTGATGCCGGAAATCAGCAGCCAGGCGATCAGCCAGTAAAGACCCAACCCGCCGACGATCGACATGACGGCACCACCAAAGGTGACGCGAGCCTGCCAGTTGGGGTCGGGGAAGGTCACATCCTTCAATATCCAGCAAAGGCCGTAGCTGCCATGCAGCGCCAGATAGACCCAGGCCGCGGGCGAGGTGTTGCCGTACCACCACATCAGCAGGCCCACGAACAAAAACGTCCCACCCTTCTGCGCATTGATCACCCACGCGAACTTCAGCGGCCGGGGACCTCCCAGAAAGTCACGGGTCATGTAATCGGTCAGCGACCGCATCCGCTGCGCCAGGCGCGGCGGAGGGCGTCGATCCGACCCGGCGGACAGATCAGTCTGCACGGTATCCGTCATCGGAATGCTCCTCCTCGGTGGACTCCGGTGGTTCGTTCGCGATGTTCGGCATCGGCTGCGCCGGTCCCTGCAGATTGAACACATCGGCGCAGGCGGTGTAGCCGGTCAGCACCAGCACGGGGACCAGCACGATCAGGCCCAGCCCCAGCGGAATCATCGCCACCAGAAACAGCAGCGTGACGAGCAGGCCGTACAGCAGCAGCGCCCGCCAGTTCCGCCACGCGGCATCAAACGAGCGCTCGACCGCCTCCCAGGGCTTGCAGCCCGCGACGGCGACCAGGGGTACGGCGATCCAGAACGCCATGATCATCGCGCCCATCGGCACGGTCAGCACCAGCGCAAGCAGCACCCAGGTCATCCAGGAAATCTCACCCAGCCCCTCCGGGTTCTCGAACACGCCAAGTCCGATCGTCAGCAGAACCCCGACGACCGCAACCACCACGACCACGAGCGATGCGAGAAGCTGGATCAACCCGAGCAACAGCAGGTCGACAAAGCGACCGGAGAAACCGGCGAGCAGGTGGGCGATCTCGACCCGCCCGCCACCGGCCTGCTGATGCGCGCCGATCATCAAGCCTCCGATAAACACCGGGAAGATCAGATTCATCAGGAGACTGACGAACTGCATGCGACCAGCCAGCGCACTGATCGCCAACAGGATGATCGCCAGCACCAACCAGGTGCCGACCTGCGCCGAGAACAACCGCCACGCGGCGCCAATCCATCGTCGCCCGGCCACCGCGGGCCGCACCCTGACATCGAGCTCCTGCTCCATCAATACGCCACGCCGTCATCCAGTTCGAGCGCGCATCATACCGCCTGCCCGGCCACGCGGCGTCATCGGCCGGCGCGGATGGATTAGGCTAGTCGCATCGTTCCCAGCACATGCCCGGACTCATGAAACTGCACTGGCAAATCCTGATCGCCCTCGTCGCCGCCGCAATCGTCGGCTCCGTGGTCCCCGAGTCGGGCTGGTGGATCGATGCCTTCGATCTGATCGGCAGCTTCTTCCTGAACGCGCTGAAGATGCTGATCGTGCCGCTGATCATGTCGTCGATCATTGTCGGCGTGATGGGCCTGCCGGGCGGTCGCGCGCTGGGCCGACTCGGTGGCAAGACCCTGGCGTACTACCTCGCGACCAGCCTGATCGCGATCCTGATCGGCCTGTTCGTGGTCAACCTGCTGTCGCCGGGCACCATCGACGGCGCGCCGGCGGGCGACCGGCTAGGCCTGGACGCCGGGACCGGCCAGGTGATGGAGCGCATCGAAGGACGCGGGGCCGGCGACGTCATCGGCATCATTCTGCGGCTGGTACCGCCGAACATCGTCGAAGCGGCCGCGGCCGGGCAGATGCTGGGCCTGATCGTGTTCTCCATCCTGTTCGGCTTTCTCGCCACCCGGGTCCCGGGACGACCCGGCGAAGTGCTGAAGGATTTCTGGGACGGCGTTTATCAGGTCATGCTGCACATGACCGACCTGATCATGCGCATCGCGCCCATCGGCGTGTTCGGGCTCGTGGCCGAGGTCGTGGCGCAGACCGGATTCGACGCCGTCGGTCCACTGCTGGTGTTCTTCGTCACCGTCCTGATCGCGCTGGCCGCGCATCTGCTGATCGTCATGCCGCTGATGCTCGTGCTGGTCGCGCGCGTCAACCCGGTCAAGCACTACGTGGCGATGTCACCGGCCCTGCTGACGGCCTTTTCGACCAGTTCGTCATCGGCCACCCTGCCGGTGACGCTGGATTGCGTGGAGAGCCGCGCGGGCGTGTCCAACCGGACCAGCAGCTTCGTGCTGCCGCTGGGCGCCACCGTCAACATGGACGGCACGGCGCTTTACGAATGCGTCGCGGCGATGTTCATCGCCCAGGCCTACGGCCTGGACCTCACGCTGGGCACCCAGTTCGTCATCGTGCTGACCGCCCTGCTGACGTCGATTGGTGTGGCCGGCATCCCGTCGGCCAGCCTGGTCGCCATCGGCGTAATCCTGACCACCATCGGGCTACCCCTCGAAGGCGTGGGCCTGATCCTCGCCGTGGACCGGGTGCTGGACATGTGCCGCACCGCCGTCAACGTGTTCTCCGATTCCACCGGCGCGGTGGTCATCGCCCGCAGCGAGGGCGAGCAGACACTGCTGGTCGACGCGAGGAGCTGATGCCCCAAAAGAAAACGGGCCCGAACGGGCCCGTTTTCAATCTGCCTTTTGCCGATCAGGCGGCGATCAGGCGACCTTCGCCGTCGGCTGCTCCGATTCCTCAGAAGCGGCTGCCTCGGGGTTGAACGCCGTGCCGGCCAGGTACTCCTTGGTGAAGGCGTCGGTCATGACGGCCTCGTAGCGCAGGCGGTCGTATTCGCCCACCTGCTCGGCCTCATCCGACGTCAGCACGCCCTGCGCCACCGCTTCTTCCAGACGGGCTTCCAGCGTCATGCCGGACAGCTCGCCCTTGGACAAAGCCTTGTAGTACTTGTTGTACAGAGGCTCGACCGCGATGAGCTTGTCGAACGCGACTTCCAGCAGCCCGACCGGATCGTTCGCATCCTTGGGCAGGAAGCAGATCTGCGACAGACGATCACGCAGCTCGGTCGGCTCCATCATCATGTCGGCCAGCTTGCCGTTGAGATCATCCGACACGGCGCGGTAGGAACGACCGAACGGGAACACCATGCGGCGCATGACCGACCCGACGATGCCGACAGGGAAGTTCGCGAAGAACTCGTCGAAGGCTTCGTAGATGGTGTTCAGCGAGTCTTCCACGCACCACTGCACGTGCGGCAGATCCTCTTCCGGCCGGCCTTCGTCCTCGTAGTACTTGAGCACGGCGGTGGCCATGTACAGGTGACTCAGCACGTCACCCAGGCGGGCTGACAGGCGCTCCTTGCGCTTCAGCTCACCGCCCAGCACACCCATGGTCACGTCGGAGACAAAGGCCAACGAGGCCGACATGCGCTCCAGCTGCTTGTAGTACTTCGCCGTCGGCCCGTCGACCGGAGCCTTGGCCAGCGCACCGCCGGTCAGGCCCAGCGTCAGCGCCCGCACGCCGCGATTCATGGAAAAGCCGATGTGGCCCCACAGCAGCTTGTCGAACTCGGAGAGGTCGTTCTGGCGGGCGGCCTCCATCTCCGGGAACACATAGGGATGGCAGCGAATGGCGCCCTGGCCGAAGATCATCAGGCTGCGGGTCAGGATGTTCGCGCCTTCCACGGTGATCGCCACCGGAATCGCCTGATAGGCGGAGACCAGGTAGTTGCGAGGCCCGACCATGATGCCGCGGCCACCGTGCACGTCCATGGCGTCGGTCAGCGACTGCCGCATCATTTCCGTCATGTGGTACTTGGCGATGGCCGTGACCACCGACGGGGCGCAGTTGTCGACGGCGCTGGCCGTCAGCGTACGCACCGCCTCCAGGCGGTAGTTCAGCCCGGCGATACGGCCGGTGGCTTCCTGCACGCCCTCGAACTTGCCGACCGACAGCTTGAACTG